>JACPDT010000292.1 GCA_016183865.1 Armatimonadota bacterium
GAGCCGTGTTGCGGCTCTCTTTGGCCTGCAATGCCTCTTCAAGAGCAAGTCGAGACCAATGGGAAGCCTCTTCCGCCCTGTTCTGCTGAAGGCCGGTTGTGGCCAGGCCCAGGAGAGCCTGAAAAACGATTTCGGAATCTCTTTGAGCGCGACTCAAGGAAAGAAGCTCCGTGTAAGCCTGTTGTGCGCTTTCAGGATCTCCGGCCCCCCCGTAAGTGCGGGCCAACAAGAGAAGGGAGCGATAGTTTCGAGAATTGAACTCAGAGAGGACCGAGCGGGCGGTGCGCACCAGGTCAGGCACCGCTTCTCCTGCGCCCTCTTCCAGAAATCTGGAGACAAGCACAGGATCCAACCCCGTTCCGGAGGCTTCCTCGATGAGCTTGCAGGCCGACCCATGATCGCATGCGGGCCGATGAGGTCTGGAACTGACCAGAGCGGAATACATGTCGGCAATCCGGAGGATCCTGGCCGAAAGGGGAATGGCCTCACCCGCCAGACCTTTCGGATATCCGGTGCCGTCGAAGTTCTCGTGATGAGCCACGATGGCCTCGACTGCCGTTTTCAGAGAAGGAGCGTGAGCCAGGATCTCCGCTCCACGTGCCGGATGGGTGCGAACTTTTTCCCACTGCTCCTTGGAGAGGGCCTGACCGTTCAGGATCTCGCGGCCAAGAGCCACATATCCGAGGTCATGGAGGGCCGCCGCCTGCTCCAGGATGCGCATCTGCTGCCCGGAAAGCCCCAATGAACCGCCCAGATCCAGTGCCTCTTTGACCACACGGTCGGAGTGTCCTTTGCGAAAAGGGTCCTCATTTTCCCAGTCCCCCACAAGGCGCTTTAGGCACTCCACAAGTGAATCCTCAAGTGAAGCAGCCAGCTTCTCTCTTGCGGTTTCGTTGCAGCGCTTTTCCATCACTCTTTGCACCCTTTTCAGGAAATCGTCCAGATCAAAGGGCTTCAGGAGATAGTCATCCACGCCGAGCTGAATGGCTTCCACCGGCTTTTCCTGGCTGGCATAACCGGTTATCAACATGTGTCGAGCGCCGGGCTGAAGGGGCTGCATCTCTCTTACTGCCTGGAGACCGTCCACTTCGGGAAGACGGATATCACAGATCACAAGGTCAAAGTCCCGTGATCGGGCTTGCTCGATCGCCTCTCTCGCGTTTCCGGCGGTTGTCACCCGGTATCCCTGGTCCGTGAGGGCCCGCTCAAGACTTCGAAGGAGAATCTCTTCATCGTCAACCACGAGAATATGCCCGTGTGCCATCGTGTTTGTCAATCCTGCTCTTTCAGAAAATCCATCGCCCGCAATGCCACATCGGTTGCCGCGACCGGTGCGGGAATGGAGGGTTCCATCGGGACAGGCGCCTCGCTCACGGGAAGATGTATGACAAAAGTGGACCCCTGCCCGACAGAACTTTCTACGCGAATGGTTCCATTCATTTTTTCGATTGCGCGATAAGCAAGGGCCAGACCCAAACCGGTCCCTTTGCCGACCTCTTTTGTCGTGTAGAAAGGCTCAAATATCCTGGGGAGAACGTCCGGAGATATGCCGGAACCGTTGTCGGCGACGGTCAGATCAATTCCTTCCCTGGTGATAAGGGATACCTGAATGCGGCCCCGTGTCATCCCCCCGGGAGGCGAGATCCCTGATTCGGCGATCTTCTCCAGGATCGCGTCCCTCCCGTTCAGAATCAAGTTTGTTACTGCCTGGGAAAACTCCAGGGGATTTCCCAGCGCTTCTGCATCTTCCCGCAGGCTCCACTCCAGAGTGATCCCCTCAAGGGCGAGCTGGTGGCTGAGAAGGTCCAGGGAGTCCTGGATGGCTTCTTTCACCGAAAATGAGAGCATTGAATCATCCGAAAGGCGGCTGAACCGGAGCAATCTCTCAACTATTTCCTTGCACCGCTTTGTCCCTGTTGCGATGGTCTCCAAAGACTCCTTATCCCGGGGGTCCGCAAAGCCAGGGGTTCTCTGAAGTCCCTGGGCGCTGATCAGGACCGCACCCAGGGGATTGTTGATTTCGTGGGCCACGCCCGCAGCAAGCTGACCCACTGCGGCCAGCTTGCTTGACTGGACCAACTGAGACTGCGTCTCAGCCAGCTTCCTGTGGGCTTCCACCGTCTCATTGAACAGCTCGGCATTGATGATCGCCCGGGCGGCGTGGCCGGCCATTATGGAGAGGAACTGCTCATGTTCCTCATAGAGCGTTCCCGATGCCTTGTTGTGGACTGCCAGCACTCCGAGCACCCGTCCTTGCGCTTCCAGGGGAACCGCCACAAGAGAGCCCTGAACAACTGTTGAGTCTGTGGTCAATACGGATTCCTTGTTCAGGCACCTGGAAAGAGGGGGTTCGAAGAAAAGAGACTCCAGAAAGAAATGGTCTTCGGGATCGGAAACTATGGCGCCCGAGCGATCCTTGCCGGGAAGAAAAATCGCGCTTCGCTCCCCTCCCAGGACTTCTCTGCTCTTCCGGATGATCTGGGAGAGGATATTGGACAATTCCAGATTCCCGTTCAGATCGCTGGTAAGGTCATAGAGGACGTCCATTTCCCTTTTCTCTTCCTGCGTCTGAAAAGCAAAACGGAGAACAAAAAAACCGGCCCCAAGGGGGATGAGTATTAGAAGAATCGTCTCCGGTCCGATTTGCTTGTAGGAAAGGGCAAGCAAGACTCCGAGAGGCGAGAGAGCGACATCCAGGGAGTTGGCCCGAATCGCCTGCAGAATCTCCTCCCTCTTGAATGACCCGGAGCGAAGAACGTGATGAACGGACTCCAGGGCATTGTACGCCATCCAGAGGGCGCCTGCAGTCGCACCTGCCGAGAGCAGAAAGGGCAAACCGCTCGTGGAGCTCTGGACCAGGGCGGAGAGCACGACTGCTATGGCGTCAGTAGAGGCGTTGAGGAGAGCGAATCGAAAGGGAGTTCTCGTATACCGTGAAGAGAAGACATAGGTTGCCAGAAAGCGGGCCGGAAAAACCGAGAAAAGAGCCTTGGCGCCGAACAAGAGCACAGAAGCCAGGATCAGAGGAAAGACGAAACAGACATATGACCCTTTTCTTGCGGGCCTGAATACCACGAGGTAACCGAGGAAAGTGAGGGCAGAGGCGCCGGCCAGCTCTCCAAGGTGCCCGTGGATTGCGGGGAAGGACTGGAACAGAAGGAAAAGAGCACCCAAAGCAAGGATGCCTTCGTACAGGAAAGGAAAAAAATGAAAAATGCTTCTTCCCGGCCTTCCATCCGGTGCGCGCTTCAGCGGTACCAGCCGCCCCAGGGTCCGCTGTCCTCACCGAACAGTTGCCCCACAGACCCTGCGGGCCTCTTGGAAAGGTGGTCTGGATCACTGCTCCCGATCAGAGCATATCCTTGAGGCTCGACGGCCCAGAGCAA
Source organism: Armatimonadota bacterium (assembly GCA_016183865.1). Taxonomy (GTDB): domain Bacteria; phylum Vulcanimicrobiota; class JACPDT01; order JACPDT01; family JACPDT01; genus JACPDT01. The sequence continues at coordinate 3,387 of JACPDT010000292.1, forward strand.
AAAACGGGACATGGGGTTGCCGTAATATAAGGCATAGGAATTGGCAAAATACTCTTCCTCATTCGGGCCGAAAAATGCGGCATTGCCGCCCGAGGAGCGAGCCATCCTTGTGCGGTATTCCAGGGAACCGAGGCTTCCGATATCTTCCCGTTTCTGGTACGAATCATAAACGGCGTGCCCCGTCTCGTGATAGAGGACCATTTCGGCGCCTGGAGTCAAGGACCCGTTCTGCCCTGTCATCTGGTTGAGATAACTCTCTGAAAGGTATATTGTAGGGTGCTGACCGGGCTTCCCTTCATCATAGTAGGCCCCTGCCCCGTGGGTCTGCTCGGCTGTGCCCTGGGTGACGGTAACTCCGTCTTCACGCAGCACAAGGAGATCCTCGGGAGGGAGCGTCATCAGGGACCTTGCGAGTGCATCCTGGTGCTCCTGTGGAAGATTGTTGTCCACCAGAGATGACGCGAGATGGTATCTTGCCGCCCCGGCTTGCGGGCCATGCAAGTCCTGAATGGCCTGGGCTTCGGGGGAAAGAGCAACCCCTTCGGGCGAAGTCGGGGATGAGAACTCCAGGGAGACGCAGTTGCATCTGCAATCCCCCAATAGGTGGTAAGGATAAGGAAAGGCACCTGGTACTTGCGGGGTCCAATTATTTCCTATGTTGCTCATGACCCACCCCCCATGTAAATATTATAACGACATTTTTTCGCAAAATCAAGGGGTAACCTGTAACTCTTAGACGCTCCGTCGCGAAGAAGAGTTCAAATGGCCGACCCTTTTCGCCCTGGTCCCTGAAGGCATGGTAACTCGAAGCGGATGAAAAGGGATCACCCTGTGGATGAATCACGGATGAAAATAGGGCTCTTTCGTGAACTTCCTGTAAACAATGGGCCTGTTGGCGGCAACATTTGGAACGCCCTGGGAACTTGAATGTCACAGGACCGGGGGTTTACAATAGGATGACCGTTCACCCCCACCTGGCCTCCCCCCTCAAGGGGGAGGAAATTTCGGTGGGCGGCATGAAGGGCTGGAAGGTCAGAAAACCGAGGAAAGGCGGCCCTTGTAATGACGTCGTTCGCTTTGCACCCATCGTCATGGTCTCATCCTTTCAGGAACATTGATGTGAAAATAAGCGGCAAACCCTTGGAGGCGCTTCCCTGGCGCGAGAGTTTCGACACAACCGCGGACAGAGAGGAGCGAAACGCCGACGGCACTGAATATCCATTGTATACGCAGAAACGGTCGCTTCCCGGGGATCCAGGTCCTTGCTCCACCCTTCTGATGAAGGACCTCCTTGTGCCCACAAGCACGGGAAAGATCAAGCATATCCTCATGACCTATGATCCATCCTCCTTGAACGACAGCGCAGTCGTCAACAGCTATCTGAGTGCTTTCAGGAAAATGGCTGAACACCTTCCTGATGCACGGTTCACCATCATAGCAGGGAGAAATCATTCCAGGGTCCAGATTGAGAACACCCTGAAAGATCTCCTTGAAAAAGGGAAAATAAAGGATCTGAGCCGCTTTAATGTGGTCATGCACTTTGGAAAAATCAGCATCTGGGCCCAGGATTCGGTCCTCGTGCAGGGCAACACCCTCCTTCAGCTCGATCGAGGACTTGAGCAGTTTGGGCTTGATGACGGGGCAGTTGCCCCGATTGTTGCAGGAGCGAATCCGGAATTCGAGTCCAAGGATTTTCCTTCAACCTCTATGGCTGGCGGAAACACCGTTTCATCGCCGGACTATCTTCTCATAGGCTCGGACGCGGTGTTGGGATTGGCAGGTCAACTCGGGGAATACCCCCAGGAAAGCTGTGTCATTCTTGGCAAATTCGTGGAGACCGTCCCCGGCGAGTCAAAGGAGGGTCTCATCGCAAGGGTTCTTCAAACCCGATTCCCCCTCCAGAAGATCCTCGTCATCGGAAGCCCTGATGAGGCAGGGGTGATGGTGCAGCCTTCCTTTCATATTGACATGGCGGTGACTCTATTGGGGAAGGATTCCAGGACAGGCAAGCCTGTCGCCCTGGTCGGTGATCCTTCCATTGCGGTAGAGGCGATAAGGAAGACCAGGCGGGAAAATGCCGACCTTTACAGGGCCGTAAACCTGGATCTCAAGAAGACTATGGACCCTCCGGATGATCCTCTCGCAGAGCTTGAAGGAATGGCCAACCCCCGCTGGCGGAAACACTTCGACGATGTTGCGAAGGCTCTGGAACAGGAAGGGTTCCTTGTCGAACGGATCCCTCATCTGGGGAAGAAAGGGTACGCTCACAGGCTCCCCTGGATCACGTACAACAATGTGTTGATTGACGAGAAAAGAGTATTCATGCCTGTCTTCGGGTTTCCGCCCCTCGATGATTCCGCAAAGGCTCTTTATGAGAAATATGGTTATGAAGTGATTCCTGTTGATTCGGTTGGGATCACCAGCGGCCAGGGAGCTTTGAATTGCATCACAAAGATCCTGGAGCGCGAGTTGCCGCAAGCCTGAAGGGATGGGCAGCTCCTTCGTGGAAATCGCACTCACTACGCTCCGGAGGTGAGGGGTCCCGTGGATTTCTCGAATACACTCAAGAAGATGTTTCGTCTGATGCAGGAATTCTCGGAAAGGGAAGGGGCTGTCGCCCATGGCCCCATGCCGGACCTGGAGGAAACGGACTCTCCCCGCACCTGGCAGGCCGCCCGGCAAGGCATGGAGCTGATCGCGGCACTGGAAAGAATCGCCAACAATATGCTATTTTTTGAGGAAGAAGCTCAAAAGGCGAGATCTTTCCTGGATCGAAAAATAGCGGGCGCCGATGCAATGATCCTGGAGTATCAGGAGGACTATGATCCCCAGATCGAAGAGATCTGGACCCTTACCATGGACTCCTTTCGCCTGTACAAGGAAGGCATGGAAGAAATGAGGCAGTACTTCGAAGATCGGGACACCGGTCACCTGAAAACCGGCTTCCACAAAGTCGCGGCAGCAGAGTCTGCTTCCAATCGGGCAGAGCTTCTCGTTCGGGAAACGAAAGAAGAAGCAGGACCCCTGGAAGCGTGAAAAAGCATTGCCCCGCTGTCTCCAGCAGGGCAATGGGTGGGAGAGGAATGAGCCGGCCTTGATGAAGAGTGGGAATGATGGTGTTTATCGGGAGAATATGTGAGACGAAGTGTGTCACTTACTTCCTCGTTCATTCCAGGCCCGCTGAAGGAATAAGCGACGATCAACCGCATTCAGAACCGCCGCACAGGATTCCCAGGGAACCGGTTCCGGCCGCTGATACCTCTCTTCGAACGGATGTTTCTTTGGCAAAGCATCAATGATCTTCCTGGCTTTCTCGATCTCGCCTTCCGCGATGTGAATCCAAACGTCTTCGAGTACATCCGGCACCTGGCCGAACAACCGGTGGATCTCCTGAAGGCGCTCCGACAGAAGAGCATGGACGCGATCTTCAACGGAGTCTTTATACCTCATGTTGTACACACAGACCTCATTGCGGACCTGGCCGATGCGCTGGATCCGACCCTTCCTCTGCTCAAGCCTTGTCGGGTTCCACGGCAAGTCAAGATTTACCAGTGTTCCAAGGCGCTGAAGGTTGAGCCCCTCGGAGGCGGCATCCGTCCCAAGGATGAGCCGCAACTCACCTCTGCGGACCATCTTTTTCAAAGTTTCTCTGTCTTCCCGGTGGAGAACAGCATCCTTCATGATCGCGGATTTCCCGGCCCCTGCGTAGATGCCTATCGGTTCACCCTTGAGATCCTCGTTTGACAGTCTCTTCGCCAGCCACAGGATCGAATCGAAGTATGCCGAGAACACTATGCAACCCTCTTCCAGCCACGAGGAAGTTCCCTTATGCCCTTCGAGAAGAAGCCGCTTCACCACGGCATACTTCGGATCTTCATGAGGGTAGGCTTTCAACGCGTCCACAAAAGCCTGGATCCTTTGTCGTTCCGAAGGCGTCAGCGATCGGAGTGCGGAGGCCCGATCATCGGCTTCGTCATCATCGTCCTCGGAGATCTCCTCGATATCCTCCCAGGATCCCAGCATCTTCTCGGCTGTCAGACGACCGGCCTCAATCGTGCTACCTACACGGCGCAGCAGCAGGGTCTTCAGGAAGCCCGACCCACCCACACGCTTCTTGAGCAAATCGCAGAAGCCCTCTGCGTGTTCATACGCGTCCTTCAGATAACTCGTAAGGATAATGGCCTCGCCATCCTCCTCGCCAAATAATCGGACTTTCACCGGTTTCAGGAACGGTTCATTTGTTTCCGGATTGACCGTTGTTTCAAGGTACTCCCTGGTTCGCCGGACGATGTGGCGGATGAATGGGCTGTGATTCGTGCCGAAGGTTTTTCGGAGGCGGCGAACCCTGTCCTGCGCAGCGCGGCTTAGCTTATCCCATTTGTCTCCGGATACCACGACTTA
>JACPDT010000289.1 GCA_016183865.1 Armatimonadota bacterium
GGAAAGCATGGCTGTGCTGGACTGCATGAGAAGCTGGTTCCTGGTCAAAATGGTGGTCTCTTGAGCCATATCCAGATCCATGATGCGTGATTGGGCGGAAGTCAGGTTCTCTTTGTAAACATCCACACTTCGGATTGTTGACTCAAAGCGGTTCTGGAGGGCCCCCAGAGTTCCTCTGGCCCGATGGAGGATATCAAGGGCATGGTCCACCTGATTCAGTACCCCCTGGGCGCGACCCATGGTCCGGAGGTTCACACCCTGGCCGCTGAAGAGGTCCGATGACTTCACGCTCGGCGCTCCCAGCTTGATGGTCTCCCCTGCATTCGCTCCGACCAGAATCTCGAGACCCTTGTCAACAGTCACAGCCCCTTCCACGGCAGTGGTATTGATGTACGCGCTTTTCCCGATATCGGCGGTCCCGATTCCTGCGGCAATGCCGATGGTAATCAGCCCCCCGCCGACGGCGTCAGCCCGGGCGGTGAAGCTTACCACAGTTGCCGCCGACACGCAGCCTGCCCCAGCGATGCTGAGGGTGTAGCTGGCGAGAATCGTCGCGTCATTGCTCAGAGAGCTGTAAACCTGCACAACCACGGAGCTTGCAGATGGAGCGGCGGAAATGCTGATCTTGAAAGACTCGTCCACAAAACACCCCGCCTGAGCGACGAAGGTCCCTGCTGAAAGGGAGGCGGCGGTCAGGAGCTCCGTTCCCGCGGTCCCCAGGAACACCTGGGTAGCAATGTCGGCCGTTGAATCCACCTGAGCCTTGGGCGTTGCCACAGAGCCGTCAAGCAGCTTTCGGCCCGAGAACTGGGTTACTTGCGCAATTCGGTCAAGCTCGGTCATCAACTGGTCTACCTCAACCTGGTACAGAGCCCTGTCCGCATCCGATTTGCTGGCCGTTGAGGCGGATTCCGAGAGGACCCGGATTCTCTGAACAATTTTTTCCACCTCATCCAGGGCGCCTTCCGCCGTCTGAGCAAGAGAAACGGAATCCTGGGCATTGATGGAAGCCTGTGAAAGACCGTTCATTTGAGCGAGGAGTCTTTGTCCAACGGCCAACCCTGCGGCATCATCCCCTGCCCGGTTGACCCGTAACCCGGTTGTGAGGCGCTCCAGCGATCTCGTGAGGTTTATGTTGTTAATGCTCATGTACCGCTGGGCAATCATAGCGGAGACATTATTCATCACACTGATGGCCATTTGTCTCGCCCTCCTTGAATGTATGCCTTACGGAGAGCTGCGAACCGCAAGGCACCGGCTTCCCTGCCGATAAGGGTTGGGCCTGTTACTACCACTTCCTTCCATGGATTTGCTGGATCGTCATCCTTGGCGATCAATCCTGATGTTTTTTCGTATCACACCCCCTTTTTCCAACCTTTTTGATCCAAACGACACCAGCCATCCCCTTTTCAACATGCATGGCAAAGACATTCTACCATGGGTAAATGGATCTGTCGTTAAGAAGCGGTTAAGAGGAGGTTAAGACAGGGTTAAGGGTGGAAAAAAGAAAACTCCCTGCCCCCCCCTCTGCCTCCCCCTCAGGGGGAGGTCAGGTGGGGGACAGGGAGGCAAGCCTCACGGTAGAGGCAGGAACTGACCGTAAATCATGCTAACGAAATAATTGTAGTATGGATTGTGGAATCAGGTTGGCCTGGGCAAGCATGGCTGTGCTGGACTGGACGAGGACCTGATTCTTGGTCAGAATGGTGGTCTCTGCGGCCATATCCAGATCCATGATGCGGGATTCCGCGGCAGTCAGGTTCTCTCTGTACACATCCACACTTCGAATCGTGGACTCAAAGCGGTTCTGAAGGGCCCCCAGAGTTCCTCTGGCCCGATGGAGGATATCAAGGGCATGATCCACCTGGTTCAGAGTTCCTTGAGCACGGCCCATGGTCCGGATGTTTACAGCCTGGTTGCTGAAGAGATCGGATGACTTGACGCTCGCTGCGCCCAGCTTGATCGTCTCACCGGCATTCGCCCCGACCAGAATCTCGAGGCCCTTGTCAACAGTCACTGCAGCTTCCACGGCTGACGAGTTGATGTAGGCGCTCTTCCCGATGTCCGCGGTCCCGACCCCTCTGGCAAGGCCGATGGTGACAATACCCGCTGCCGCGGCGCCGGCGGCGCCGAGATTTGCGCTGAAACTGACGACAGTTGCAGCGGAGGAGCCTCCCAGGAGGTTAAGAGTGTAACGGGCAATGATCGCAGTGTCGTCACTCAGGGAGCTGTAGACCTGGACAACCACGGAGTTCGCGGATGGGGCTGCCGCGATGCTGATCTTGAAAGATTCGTCAACAAAGCAGTTTGCCACAGCCACAAAGGTCCCTGTTTGAAGGGAGGCGCCGGTCAGGAACTCCGTTCCCGCGGTCCCCAGGAACACCTGGGTCGCAATTGCCACATTCGAATCCACCTGTGCCTTGGGGGTTTCCACAGATCCATCGAGAAGCTTGCGGCCTGAGAACTGGGTGACTTGAGCGATTCGGTCGAGCTCGGTCAGGAGCTGGTCTACCTCAACCTGGTACAGAGCCCTGTCTGCATCAGATTTGCTGGCCGTTGAGGCGGATTCCGAGAGAACCCTGATTCTCTGGAGGATTTTCTCCACTTCATCAAGGGAGCCTTCTGCAGTCTGTACAAGAGAAACGGAGTCCTGAGCATTGATGGAAGCCTGTGCCAGACCGCTGATCTGGGCGAGAAGTCTTTGTCCTACGGCCAACCCTGCTGCATCATCCCCAGCCCTGTTGACCCGTAGTCCTGTGGTGAGGCGCTCCAGCGATCTTGTTAGATTCGCATTGTTGATGCTCATGTACCGCTGGGCGATCATAGCAGAAACATTATTGATCACACTGATAGCCATATGATTTTCCCTCCTTGAATTTGTGCCCGGCATCCTGCCGGACATCGGCATCCTTGCCGAATGGTTCTTTGGCTTACCTTATCGCATCCCTCCTCTCATACAAGTCTCGGCGCAACATTCTGCAGATCTTGATGGGCCTCAAATCTCTGCAAAACCATTCCGCCGGTTTCTCTTGCCCCTTTGGGACTTGGGCGGGTCCTTTTTCGCATCCTTGGGCCTGGATACTGAGGGCAGTTTACCATGACGCATTATAACACATGTTTTCCGTTTTGACAAGAGGGGGGGCGCAAAAAATCACGAACAAACCCAAACTGAGATTAAGGATTGACTTGTGCCCTGCAACCTGATAAGATATGAAGGAAAGGGGGATGGATGAGGAGAGACCGGCTCGTCTTCGCGTTTTTCGCCGTCATGGCGACTTTTTTGATTTCATCGGGAGCGGTTTCCGCGAGGGACCGCCTTTATGTGAGCCGCTCGTATAACGACCAGACAGGGAAAAAGATCATCCGCATCACAAACACCACATCAGTAAGGATGCAAAAATATTACGTGGTGACCCGGAGCACCAAAGCCGACGGCGGGTCCCGTGTGGTGATGTGGAACAAGCCTCTTCCCCCTCCTCCCAGGCCTGTTGTGGCTTTGAATCCAGTGCCTCCCCCTCCGTTCAAGTCGCCGGGCAAGTGGAATCCGATTCCGATCCAATACTGGAAGCAATCTCAGGGCAGATTCTTCACTGTTGATCTGGCCAGGATCATTCTGGATGAAGCCAAGAGAAACGATCTTGATCCGTTGCTAATATGGGCGGTGATTGATCAGGAATCGGGGTTCAATCCTGCGGCTGTTTCCCCGAAGGGGGCCGCAGGCCTCATGCAGCTCATGCCCGGCACGGCGGAAGGACTCGGGGTTTCCGATCCCTTCGACCCTGCCGAAAATGTGCGTGGAGGAGTGCAGTACCTGAGAGCACAGGTAGACCGCTTCAGAGACCTTGCTCTTGCCCTCGCCGCATATAATGCCGGACCGGGTGCGGTGGAAGAAGCCGGGGGAATTCCAGGCTATGAAGAAACTCAGAACTATGTGGATTCCATTTTAAGCCGATATAATGACTTGAAAGGACCTGAGGGCTACGGCTACATCCACTTTCTATACGATTATGCGAAACTCATCTGCTATGGCCTTGAATCTTTGGGGCATGATTGCAGTATCGGTCCGAACGGCCTCGCAAATGACCGCACAAATATCATAATAGGTGGGCATCTTCTCCAGACAAAGGACGATACGGAGTATATCGCCTCCGTAGGCCCCTACATTGTGCGCCAGACAGAAGTGCTCTGGGAGAGGAGCATGCTGAATTTCTCGGGAAACCCGAACCAGTTCGAGGAAGTTTACCTGCCTTTCTTGAGACGAGCGGAAGCCGTTTGGGATGTGCTTCCATCGAACCTTCCCATTCTTCTGAGCCGCGGGGTGAATGCGCGACTTTTGCGGAGCGGATACCACCCGGCCATGGAAGAAGTAGTACACAAACACAATAAGGATATTGATTTCCTCTTCTTCGGCACCATCACCAAACACCGAAAGATCCAGCTTGAGGAGCTGAATCTGAGGGGACATAAGGTCATCACAGCCATGGGCGCCCAGCCGATCTATCGAAATGACCTGATCGCAAGGACCAGGGTTCATCTCGCCCCGCGCCAGGAGACGGAGATGACTCACCTGCCCTATGGTCGAATCTGTTTCGTTGTAAACAACAGGGGACTCGTCGTGGCGGAGCGATGCCTGGATCAGGAATGGCTTGAGGATTGTTTTCTCTGGTCCGAGCCGGAGGAATGGGTGGATCTTTGCATGCAAGCCCTGGAGGACCCGAATCGGGAAGAGATTGCGCTTCAGAACTATGAGCGATACAAGAAAATTCCTATGACGGCGGAGATGGAAAGGGTGCTGGATGGAGAGTCCGGTGTTCGCCTGAGCCTCGAGCCGGACGGGGAAACATCGGTCATGGAGTCCCACCTGGGACGGTCACCCCCACCGTAATTCGTGGCTGAACTATGTCTCCGCGCCTATGTGGCCATTTCCAACTTCCCTCCACCAGGCAATTGTCTCTTCCAATCCCTCGTCCAGAGTATGCCTGGGCATCCACCCTACCTCTCTTGTCAGCCTGCGGACATCGGCCAGGAGGAGGTCGGGATCATCGGGGCGGGCGGGGAGAGAGCCCAGTCGGACCAGATCGGGGCGGCAAAGACGGTCGGCGATCTTGTGAATCACCTCCCTCAAGGTCACTGGTTTGCCTGATGCGATATTGACCGGACCTGTCACCTCGCTTTCCAGCAATGAAACAAAGGCTTCCGCCACGTCCCGGACATGGAGAAAATCCCTGATTTGTCCGCCGTGGGAGGACAGGGCAGGGTCGCCTGCAAGAAGGGATCGGATGACGGATGGAACGAGGCGGCCCGGGGGCTCGTGGGGGCCGAAAAGAAAGAATACCCTGCCCCAGGCCATACTCACGTTGTGGGCCAAAGATGCTGAAGCAAGAATGTGCTCCAGAGCGTGTTTGCAGGTTCCGTAAAGGGTGGCAGGGGCGAGGGGAGTTACTCCCTCGGAACAGTACCCGTACCTCCAATCATATTCGGCACAGGTACCCGCTGAGACGACTCGCCGTCCCCCGTTTTGCACAAAGCTCCGGAAGAGCTGAATCCCTGCTTGAGCCCATTTCAGGTTTTCCGGCGATGTCCAATATTTTCCGTGGGCGGTGTACCAGGCAAGGTGCAGCAGATGAGTGGGCTGAACTTCAGCGAAAAGAGCGTCCACCTGATGGGGATCCAGCAAATCCGTTACGTGCCAATGGGCTTCCCCTTCGGGAGTTGCATTTTGGCGCGATGTGACCGCATGGATCTCGTATCCGAGAGAGCTCAGGAACGGCAAAGAATGTCGTCCGATGAAACCCGCGGCACCCGTGACCAGGACTTTTTTCAACGATGGAACCTTGTGCGATGTTGTAAAAGCTGACGTCCTCATTCTGATTCCTGCATTCTGACTCCTGACTCCTGAATTCTGACCCCTGACTCCTGACTCCTGACTCCTGACTCCTGAATTCTGACTCCTGACTCCTGACTCCTGACTCCTGACTCCTGACCCCTGACTCCTGACTCCTCTCCTGACTCCTGACTCCTGACTCCTGACCCCTGACTCCTGACTCCTGACTCCTGACTCCTGACTCCTGACTCCTGACCCCTGACTCCTGACTCCTGACTACCTGAGTAGTTACCCGAAATCGGCATATTCCAGGTCTTTAGGTGAAATGATCCGATTCTCCGCGCTGGGCCATTCGATCCCGAAAGCGGGATCATCCCACCTCACCCCCCGGGCGCACTCGGGATGATAGGGAACGGAGATCTGGTAGAAGACTTCGGTGCCGTCCTCAAGGGTCTGAAACCCGTGGGCGAAGCCTTCGGGAATGTAAAGGATTCTTCGGCTTCGGGCTGTGAGCTCGATGGCGACCCACTCTTTGAATGTAAGGCTTCCCTGTCGAAGGTCCAAAAGGACATCATAAACAGAGCCCATGGTGCAACGCACGAGCTTGGTCTCCTGGAATGGAGGGGCCTGGTAGTGCATCCCTCTGAGGGTTCCCTTCTTTGCGTTGAAGGAGATGCTGCACTGGGTGACCTGAGGGTCCAACCCGCGGGATTCGAACTCGGTCCGGCAGAAAGTCCGTGCGAAAAACCCTCGTTCGTCCTCCAGTTTCTCAGGTTCTATCACAAAGGCGCCTTTGAGTCTTGTTTCCGTGAAAACCAAATGGCTTAGTCACCCCCACCTAACCTCCCCCGTCAAGGGGGAGGAATAAGGACCACCTCTCCAGTCAAGGGGGAGGAATAAGGACCGCCTCCCCTTGGGAGGAAGCTTCGACGTTGACGCTCGACGTTTTTATACGATTCTTGGTTCCGGAATGGGTATGATGAACCGCCCGCCACGGTTGCGGTATTCTTCCTGCTGGGCAAGGATCTCCTCTGCGAAGTTCCATGTCAGGAGGAGAACATAATCGGGCATGTCTTCCAGGAGCTTTTCAGGACTGTAGATGGGAAGATGTGTTCCCGGAGTGTGGAATCCTTGTTTCACGGTGCTGCGATCTGCCGCATATAAAAGAGTCTCGCTCCCGATGCCGAAAAAGTTCAAAAGGGTGCTTCCCTTGGCCGAAGCGCCATATGCAGCGATCCGTTTGCCCTCATTTTTCAGTTTCTGCAAGAGTTGCAGCAGGTCTTGCCTCAATCGCTCAATTTTTGCTCCGAATTCACGATAAAAGGCGATTTTGTCAAGACCCGACTCGGATTCGTCCTGAAGGAGGGCACGAGCTGCTTCTGACTCTCCCTCATCCGAAAAGCCCTCGTTTCGAATGAAAAGGCGAAGAGAGCCCCCGTGAATGGGGATGCGCTCAACATTGGAGATGACGAGACCACGATGATTGAAAAGCCGGCGAAGTGCAGTCAGGGAGAAATAGCACAGATGCTCGTGGTAGATGGTATCAAACTCCGTGTTGTCCACCATGGATTTCACGTAAGGGACTTCAATCAATGCCAGCCCCCTGTCCTTGAGGAGGATCTTGATGCCTGCGACAAATCCGTTCAGGTCCGCCACATGGGCCAGGACATTGTGGGCGTGTATCACATCCGCAGTCAATCCCTCGTCAGAAAGCCTTCGGGCAAGGGACTCACCGAAGAACTCGCTCAGGGTTCGTATTCCCCGCTTCTCCCTGGCCACTTTGGCGATGTTCTCCGCAGGCTCGATTCCCAGAACAGGGATCCCCCTGGCTTGATAAAACTGGAGAAGATAGCCGTCATTGCTGGCAATTTCTGTGACAAGACTCTTGCCGTCCAGGCGCCGTTCCACGATCAATCGTCCTGAGAGCGCCTCGGCGTGTTTGAGCATGGTATCGGAAAAGGAAGAAAAGTACAGGTATTCCCTGAAAAGCATCTCCGGGGGGACGGTCTCCGTAATCTGAACAAGGGAGCAATTGGGACAAAAGGCGAGATCGAGGGGATAGGCGGGCTCTCGCTCTGAGAGCTGGTCAGGGCGAAGGAGAGAATTGGCCAGGGGCATGGAGCCCAGTGACAGAATCAGCTCCAGCCCCTGTCCGCCACAGGAACGGCAAGAAAAAGGAGGTTTATTACTCTTGGCGATTACCATCACTTAGTACTACAGCGCCGTTTTGCCGCTTCGGGGTCCTGCCGCCTGCGCCGGCCCACGGTGCTCGCAAACTCCCATCCCCCAGTCGGGGCACCCGCGCGAAGCGTGGGTCGCAGTTTGCTCCGCGCCTTAGGGCGCCCCGACCCACCCTGCGGGCGGGTACCCCGCGGCGTCACCCCTCCGCTCACATTTGGCGTTGTAGGATTACGCAACAAAATCTTTGTACCACTGTATCGTTTTCCGCAAACCTTCCTCCATCGTGAAGGCAGGACGCCATCCGAGCACCTCTCTGGCTTTGACGGCGCACAAATACTGGCGGCGGATCTCGTGGGTCCCTTCATTTTGGATTACGGGCTTTCGATCTGATCCCATCTGATTTGAGATGAGCTCGACCAGTTGAAGGACTGTGAGCGGCGCCTCATTGGAGAAATTGAATGCCTGACCCGCC
>JACPDT010000043.1:0-8774 GCA_016183865.1 Armatimonadota bacterium
AAAAAAAGTCTCAGGGCCTTCCGTGCCCGCTGGCGAAGCCAATCGCAAGGCTCTACCGGCATGCCCCAAGAGACGGGGTCGTCCCATACGGGACAGGGGAGATCAAACCTTAAAAAGAAGTGCGGAAGACGAGGCTAGTATGAAAGAGGCGTCGCAAAAGATGAGGTTCATCTCTCTCCATAAATGGCCGATTTGACAATCTCGCTATTGGTTCTCCCAAGGTCTGCCGGCTCCGATGACCAGAAAGACGAGTCCGGGTATATGGCTCTCTTCTTTCCTCTGCTCACCTCTATTCTCACGGAAGGAGCTCCCGAAGATTCCAAATATTGTTCCATAGCCTCCCTGATCAACTCAGAGACGCTCTTCCCTTTCTCAACCGCCAGCAGCTTGAACTCTTTTAACCGGGATGCAGGAACTCTAATGTTTGTGGTGACATACTCTTTCATCATTCTTCACCATATGTATGATACCATGATATGTTTGTATTGTCAACGGGGTTCCAGAAGGAGAATACAGTGAACGAGCTTCCGATTCGCATCGCCGAGGGCGAGCGGTTCACGATCTTTCGACATGATGCCCCCCTGATTCTCATCCTTGAAGTTTACCGAATCGTAACAATTCGCTGATGTCCCATACTTGATTGTAGCAGTCCGGATTGTTAAGATAACAGGGAGGAGACAGGGAGGGTATCCACATCTTGCATACGCAGGCGGTTCTTCGCAATCCGGCCATCTACTCCACCATCGGAAACGCTGTCTGCGTAGGACGGGCGCTTCAACCCGATGCACCCGCCGGTACCTCCGATAACTTCGTCAGGACTTCCCAGGAAACGTGTAAGGAAAAAGAGTGGACTCTGCTCTTTTACAATGCCGGTGAAGGCTGCGAATCAAAGATGTCCACTGCTTCCCTGCTGGATCTGGAAAAGGCAGGGTCGGATGAAAACACCCATGTGGTGGTCATGAACTACAGATCCCCCTGGCTTTTCGAGAAAGTAACCGGGACGGACAGGGAATTTCTGGGAACAAGAACCTATTACGTTACAAAGAGCCAGAGCGCCGTGAGGCACAGATCTCCCTTTTCAGACATCCTGACCGAGGAAGCAAAAAGCCTTCAAGATTTCCTGACGACCTCACCGAAATCCATAAGATCATCCGTGATCGAGCAACATCCGCAGGGAACGAACATGGGCGATGGAAAGACTTTGCGTGAGTTCCTCCTCAAAAACATGGAGAAATACCCTGCGAAACATTATGCAGTCATCCTGAGTGGTCATGGGGCAGCTTTCGGCGGCTCCATGATTGTCCATCACCCGGAAGGACGGATCTCCAATGAGGTGTTGGGAGAAGTCCTCCAGGACGTGACCCGAAAAATCGGTCGCAGGATTGATCTTGTGGACATGAACACCTGCTTTTCCGCCAATGTGGAATCGGTCTACCCTCTCAGGAATTCCATCGAAACCCTCGTCGCCTCAGAAGGCACCGTTTTTGCAGCCACCCAACCCTTCGGGAAAGTGCTCTCAGACCTTCAGCAAGGCCTCCGGGAAGGAAGGAGAGTTTCCGGCGCCGATCTGGCCCGCTTGATCGTGAAGGAATCACGCCTGCAGCCTCTGGGCAGCCTTTACACGGGTTCCCTTTCGGCATTGAGTATGACGAAACTACCTGAAGTTGTCTCCGGTATCAAGGATCTTCAGGACACCCTGATGGTCGAAAAGATCCCCCCTGAAGAAATCAGGCAAGCCTTGAAGGATAGTGTGAAAGTGGATTACAGCTCCATCCCTAGACAGATAGATCTCACGGATATCGGCTCCTTTGCGGACCGGATCATCCGGAATACCGATTCGGGGAAGGTCAGAGAATCTGCGGGCCGCCTCAAGCTCGCCCTGGACGACTGCATCACGGGCGAGCAGCACAGAGATCCCTCCTCGATGTCGGTAACCGGCAAAGTAGTCGGGCTCGCCATGGGAACGAAGGAAGATCTCCATGGTCTCTCAGGCCTCACAATATACTATGACGAAGATGCTGAGCATCCTGATTCCAGGCTGGATCAGCTCAGGAAAACGGAATACGCCAAAGACGTAAAGGCGGAGGCTTTTCTCTCGTATCTGAATCAGGCCGCCCGGAAGGAGCGAGAAGAGGCCCCTTTTTTGAAGAAGTGTCTTCTCCAAGGCAGGGAAAAGCACAAGAAATGGCTTGAGAAGCTCTCGAAGAAGACCGGTGTTCACAGCTATTTTCTCACTCTGGCCGAAAGGATCGCCACGGGGGTCGGCCTTGCGGTGGCTTTCCGGGTATTGGGCGCCGCAGGCGTTCCGGCTTATCCCCTTGTTGTGGGCTCTTTCCTGACGGCAAGAGGTCTGTCGAATGTCTTCTCCGGAATCAAGAGTGCGATGGCGCCCGGGCAGGAGGAGGTTCGTAGGAAAGAAGCCATGGTAGATGCAGTGGGGAAAGGCGCTCTGGGTCTGGCCGCAGGGTGCTTCGGGCTTCATCTTCTCGGATTCTTGCCGTCATCTGTGGCGTGGCCCGCCGCACTGGCCGCGGTGGCCATACGAGGCGGGAAGGAGATTGCAAAAATAGCTCTGCACCGCAAAGATCGAGCGGTTCTGATAGAGGAAAGGAGGGAATTCGCGGCGGCTTCATTTGAGGGCAAGCTGGCGCTCATTCAAGTCCGCGAAAATGAAGCGGTAGCCCCACTATCACGTGGGTATAAGAACGAGGAGGGATTTACATGCAAATCGGTACCGGTTTCTATGCAGCAGCAAACACAGGCAGGTATGATACGGAACGGGTGAAATCCAGCGGGGACTTCCCACCCGATTGCCTTTTCGGCTCTGATACGGTCACAGCCGGAGACGGGTGCCCGGGAAACTCGGGCTGCACCGGAGCAGAGACAACCAGGGCTTCGCAGGATTTCCCCTGCAATGGCGCAGATACTGTCAAAGCCTCGTCAAAGGACTTCCCGCCGGACTGTCTGTTCGGCTCAGAGACTGCGAAAGCATCCTCAAAGGACTTCCCGCCGGATTGCCTTTTCGGCTCGGAGACACAGAAGTCTGAGGCTCACGATGGCTTCCATATAGCCAGGATTGCTGCCTGAAAACGAAGGAGAAGTCCTTTGGACGCAATCGCGAAATCCATAAACGGCAAGGTGAAGGCTCTGGGGAACTTCGCCCGAAGCTTTACCCATGGGCCTTCTCCTGCCGTAACGGAACCTGCAGACATTGTTGTCTACCCGGACCCATCTGAAGGAGAAAAAGATTGGACTGTGCTGATCTACGCAGATGGCCGAAACAGGCTGGCATATTCCACCAATCTGGCTGTGAACAAAATGGAGCACATCGGCTCCGATCGGAATGTGAACATAGTCGTGCAGGCCACCGTTGAGCCGACTCTCAAGGAGCGCTTCGCCCCGGGAATGGAACGGGTAAACACACGCCGCTACTACGTAATCAGGGATAGAGACCCTGAGAAAATCACATCACCCGTAGTGGGGGACCTGGGGGAGAGAGTGCCTCTCAATTCCCAGTCCCTTTCCGATTTTCTCTCATGGGGTATGAAGGTCTTTCCTGCAAAACATTATATGGTCATTCTCAAAAAGCATGGTCTCGGATTCGCAAAAGATGACAGGCTAGTGCCCCTTTCAGCTCGCGAGCTGAATGAAGCCTTGAAGTCCGCTCGCGAAAGATCTGAAAGTCGCGTGGATGTGGTCGCTTTCGACAGTTGCTCCATGGCGCAAATGGAAGTCGCTTACGAGATCAAGGATGAGGCAAAAGTTGTGACAGGATCCCAGGAAGACATCTATGCCGTTGACTATCCATATGACCGCATACTTTGGGGACTGGAGGAGGATGCAAAAAATATGGGTCCTGCCGATGCCGGCAGACTGATCGTCCGTGCCCATCGTTCTGGCGTTCCCAGCGGAATCCAGACTGCCGTGGAGCTGGAGAAACTGCGGGATGTGGGCAATTCCACGAGGCAACTGGTGGACGCCCTTATAAAGGAAGTTCCCAGGAACGTGATCTACACCAACATGCTCAAAAGCTCCTCGATGGAACCTGCCGAGAGCTTGCGCTTCGCCTTCAATTTCAGGGACATGGCGAGTTTTCTTGAGAACCTGATTCAAGACCGGAGAATATCTTCCGAATACGTCAAGGAGCTGGCCCTTAAGCTCAAGAAGGAGCTTGGCTCTTCAATCCTGGATCATCACATCGGCGAGGGCAAGAAGAGAATCAAGGACGGCAACGGTTTGTCTCTTTTCATGCCCTGGAAGAATCCGTCCGGCACCTTGAAGGAATCTTACGGCAATCTGAAGTTCGCAGAAGACTCTTCCTGGATGAAACTCATAGATCACGTTTTTGAGGGGAAAGATGGGATTCAATCACATGGGGTCGAAGGCTCAGACAACGGAGCCGCCCCTCACGTGGCGAGCGGGCATCAGGAGAGGGATCTGCCTCTCGGCAGCAGGCTTGGAAAAGCGGTGATCAAGCAATACAAGGAGTATGTGTCACCCTATTTGATGGTTAGTTGCAAGCACACACCCAGTTGCTCCCAATACGGACGGGAAGCAATCGAGGAACACGGTCTCCTGGAGGGTTCCAAACTGGCCTTTATGAGGCTCCTGAGCTGTAATGAAAGTGCGGCGCCACGGCACGATCCGGTTCCAGCCGGACCGGGAGGCAAACCCGCTGGGTCCTCTCAGGATAACCCACCGGAGGTCCTGATTGCGATACCTGATATCAAAGAGAAATCCGAAGTCCGCAAAATGGTCGAGAACAATGTACTCCGTGGCAGTGTTTTTCTGGGAAGAATCACGGGCGGCATGGTGGGGGCCATTCTGGCTCTTCCCCTGGGAATTTGTCTCGGAGCCACAGTCGGAACCCGTGCAGGTACGAACACCATCAATGACATGAACCGCTCCATGTTGAAGAAATATCATCAGGATGCGGTGCGGCAATTCGTCAAGATCGAGCACGCCCTCGGCGATCCTGCCTACAAGACTTTCCAGTCAGTGAGGCGCGTGAGCGGGAGCGAGATTGCCGCAAGGGTTGCAGGGGGGGCAGTCGGCGCCCTGACCGGGACTCTCCTCGGGGCTTCAGGGGCCGTTCTGAAAGGGTATAGCTGGGGATCGAGGTTTGGGGGTCTTTTTGCGGAGAACTATGCAAAGAAAAGCGTCGGAGAACTGCCGAAACATCCGGCGACCGAGTCTGTCCTGAATCACGATTACCGACAGGTCCGGCCCGTGTGAAGCTCCTCTCAATCCACTTCCCGAGGCTCAATTATCATCTTGATCCCATCAGGGACCTTCTGAGTCCTCTTTTTTGACGATGAATGGCTTCAGCCCTTCACGACTCCGATAGGCCGAAGGCGTGCCACTCTGAGTGAAATACCGGCTCCCTCGCACACTTTCACCACCTCGCCTGCGTCCTTGTATGCGTCAGGTGCTTCTTCCGTGATGGTTGCGTAGTTTTCGGCCCTGATGATGATTCCCTTGGATGCCAATTCGTCCATGACATCCCTGGCCTTTCGATCCCGCTTGGCCTGGCCTCGACTCTTCATCCGGCCTGCGCCGTGGCAGGTGCAGGCGAAGGTGTCCTCCGCCGCCTTTTCCGTTCCGACGAGGACATAGGAGTACCGTCCCATGTCGCCTGGGACGAGAACGACCTGCCCCAGGGGCTTGTGGGTTTCGGGAAGCTCGGGATGGCCGGGAGGGTATGCCCGGGTGGCCCCTTTTCGGTGAATGCACAGGGTCTTTCGGGTGCCGTTGATGGTGTGGTCTTCGATCTTGGCTACATTGTGGGTGAGGTCATAGACAACGTGAAGCCCCAATTGTTCCGCATTTTTCTTGAGGATCTGCTCAAATGCCTGACGGGTCCAATGAGTAATGCACTGCCTGTTGGCCCAGGCGAAATTCGCCGCACAGGCCATGGCGGCCAGGTAGTCCTGTCCCTCGGATGAGGAGAAAGGGGCACAGGCCAGTTGCCTGTCGGGAAGGGAGATTCCATACTGCTTGCTTGCCCGGTCCATGACCACGAGGTAATCTGTGGTCATCTGGTGTCCGAACCCCCTGGAACCTGTGTGAATGAGGATCGTCACCATCCCTTCTTCTAACCCGAGGGCTGCCGCCACGTTGGGACGGTAAATCTTGTCCACGACCTCCACTTCCAGGAAATGATTCCCGGAGCCCAGGGTCCCCAACTGTCCGGCCCCTCGCTCATAAGGCTTCGGCCCCACCTTGGTGGGATCGGCGCCGGGGTATTTCCCTCTGCTCTCTGTTGCATCGAGATCGGAGTGCCAACCGTATCCCTCCGAAACCGCCCACTGGGAACCCTGGGCCGCCACCTTCTCCAGCCCCTTCCTGTCCAGGCGGATCTTTCCCTTCGCGCCAACACCTGAGGGAATATTGACATAGAGCTGATCCACCAGATCCTTGAGAACCGGCCTTACATCCTCTTCAGTCAGCCGGCTCCGGAGGAGTCTTACGCCGCAATTGACATCAAATCCGATTCCCCCAGGCGAGATCACTCCATCATCGGTTGATGTTGCCGCTACCCCACCTATGGGAAACCCGTATCCCCAGTGGATGTCGGGCATCGCCAGAGACGCCTTCACAATGCCCGGAAGCATGGCCACATTGGCCACTTGTTCCACAGCCTGATCCTGGGCAATTGATTTCATAAGCTCTTCATTGGCATAGATGATTCCAGGGACCCGCATTCCGGGCTTGTAGTCCTCTTCAATCTTCCAGCGAAACTCATCCAGTCTTTTCAATCCTGTTGCGACTCTTGCCATCTCAGGCACCTTCTTTCACACGTCCAGTATGATTTTTGCCTCCACCCAGGGCTTGCCTTTTTTCGTTTCCTGCGAGATCTTGACCTGATGCCAGGTGGCCGCTTTGACCATGTCTTTCATCACATGTCGCGTCTTATCATATTCTTCCCCAAAAAGGATCGCTTGTAGCGAGGTGGAAGTGATTTCCTGGACGGCAAATCGGCTGAAAAGAAGCCGGTCCGCATCGTGGAGATAGAGGAGATGATTGAGCCACGCGACCAGGAGGGCCTCCGGATCCGTTGCCTCCAGGCTCACCGGATACTGTGATTTCGGTTGAACCCGTTTCGTTTCTGTGATAAAGGAGAAGAGTCCCAAGGCCGCCTGCTCAAAAGCATCCTCAAGGGAAGCGCCCCCGGAAACCAGTTGAATGTCTGCCGTATGATCTCTAATCTCGAAAAAACCCATCATCTGCGCCTCCTTCCGAAAAGTCCCTGAAAAAAAAGGTGATTTCAAATTTGCGTCGAATGCAATTTTGGTAAAACTTCGGGGGATGCAATTTAACCGGATAAGAATGGCGAGACAGACAATTCAGCACACCTTACAGCGGCAGGGGTTCACGGCCAAGGAGTCGGCCCGAATCGTCGGCCTTTCCTATTGGCAGGTGGACCGATGGGACCGGTCGGGTTTCATCCGTCCGAGCCTCTGCCGTCCCGAAAGATCGGGAAAAGATCGTCTCTATTCTTTTGAGGATCTTATTCAATTAAAGGTGACCCGAAACCTCCTCAAAGAGGGGATCTCTCTCCGAAAAATTCGAAAATGCCTGGGTTTCTTGCGGGAAAAGCTTCCAATAAAAAAACCTTTCACGGAAGCCCGTATCATCCCTGGTGAAAGCACTCTTTTCGCAATCACAACAGAACCCCGTCTCGTCATTGATACCCTGAATGGGGGGCAGCTGGTCCTTGGCCTGACTCTTGGGAAAATCGTGGAAGAGCTGGATGGCGACATCCAGAGCAAGAACGCTCTGAGGGAAGAGATTGCGGATGTGCTCAGGGAACGAATCCACAGACTGGCAAAAAAGCATGGAATCCAGGATCTCTCCCCATCAGAAATCAAGGAACTGATTCCCCGCTGCAAAGAGTAAGTTCTGGAATACTTCTCACAAATGTGGTATAATCATTTTGGGCCTCCAAAAGAGGCGGAAGGGGGAGCCACGTGTTGCAGGTATCTCATCCGCGGAAAACAGGAGAATGGTCTGAATCCACCTTGACGGTTCTCAGAGAGAGGTATCTCGCCAAGGACGAAAACGGGGTCTCCGAAGCCCCTGAGGAGATGTTCTGGCGGGTAGCCATGGCTATTGCCAGGGCGGAAGAGAAGTGGGGCAAATCGGAAGACGATATTCAGGCTTTTGCCGAGACTGCCTATGATCTTATGATCGAAGGTTATTTTCAGCCCAATTCTCCCACTCTGATGAATGCGGGAAAGAACAACGGCCTCCAGTATTCCGCCTGCTATGTGCTCCCTGTGGGAGATTCCCTTGAGGAGATCTTCGAGGCGGTCAAGCGGTCTGCACTCATACACAAATCAGGGGGCGGATGCATCGCCGGAGATTCAAGAGTCTGGACAACCTTCTGTGGAATCGAGCCCATTGAGGTCCTCGTTAACCGCGCCACTTCCGATGGAAGGTCAGGACTGCGGCACGGGTCCGGCACAGCTTATGACGTTCAGGATTTGAACATCCAAACAGTCGCAATGAATCCTGTCACAGGGGAGACCGGACTTCGACGGGTCACCCATGTCTGGCGTTTCGATGTCCCTGCTGAGAACCAGGTAACCGTAAGAATGCGAGAAGGGACCGTGGTCCAAACAAGTGACTGGCATCCATTCATGGTTCTGAGAGGCGACCGTCTGGTTGAGACTAAGGCAGGGGATCTGGCTTCCGGCGATGTGGTTCTGGGACTTGATCGCCCTGATGGATACTGGCCGCACGTCGAGACCCGCTCCGTCGGCGACCTGACC
>JACPDT010000043.1:8815-9862 GCA_016183865.1 Armatimonadota bacterium
GTTGGGCTGGCTCGTCGGATTTACCCTGGGCGACGGCTCTTTCGGATATGTTCCCGCACTGCGGCAGTATCGGGTGCGGTGGTTTTCCGGCAAGGAGGATGTGCTGGAAAAAGTGAAGTCCGTGCTTGCCCGACAGGGAATATATGTCTCCATTCAAAAGGATGGACGGGGACTTCTGAGTGTGGCTACACTGAACCGGAGGTTCGTTCATGATCTGCTGGAGGCGTGCGGATTAGAGAAAATCGGCCCCAAGGGTGCTCTGATTCGCATTCCCGAGGAGATTGCAAAATCTCCTCTGCCCGTTGTTCGTGCTTTTTTGGCCGGTCTCCTGGATAGTGACGGGTACGTGGCGCCGGACGGAAGCCCATCTTATTCCACGGTGAGCGAAGGGATGGCCGAAGACCTGGCGGCCCTGATGAGTCTCCTGGGTTATCAGCCGACTGTCGGCGCCAAGCCGCCACACGGCAAGGGGCGGCGCATCACTCATACAGTTCAGCTTTGTGGGTTGCCCCAGGTCAATGAGTTGGCGAATGACCTCGCTCCGTACCTTGTTAATGAGCTCCGCCGGGAGCGACTGAAAAGCGAAAGTCGGAGACAGACGGCATTGCGCCTGCCTTTCAGGGAATGGCGGGACCGGCTCTTCGCACTTGGATTGGTGAAAACAAGAGGCGACAAGATCGGCGGTTCAGGACCATGCGCTTCTGAGTTGAACCGATGGTCCTGCAACACCAAAGGACGGTGTCGCAGAGACGATCTCCTGACGATTGCCGGACACGTCGAGATTCGTGATCCCGAGATGGCGCGCATGTTACGCAGGATCACTGCACATGGCCAGGAGGTAAAGATCGTTGAGCCCGCGTCGGTTCCAAGGCCTTACTACGATCTCACTGTAGAGGATTGGAACACGTATGCCGCAGGTCTCCATGGCTTGGCGATGGTGCATAATACCGGGTTTTCTTTTTCCCGGCTTCGCTCCAAGAACAATACTGTCGCTACAACAGGCGGGAAGGCCAGCGGTCCCGTGAGCTTCCTGCGAGTCTTCAATGC
>JACPDT010000291.1 GCA_016183865.1 Armatimonadota bacterium
GTGGAGAATTCCATGATCCAGAGCCTCCTTCGATTTGAGAGACGTAATCATCCCTTCAATTCGACAAGGAGGCTCCATTACTTGCTTCCCACCTTAATTCAGTGGCATTGTGTCTAGATGTATCTCCACGGTATGGCGGTTATGCGGTCGGTCAATTTTTCGGGCGCCCTTCCACTGGTTATCACAAAACCATGGTCAGCCGCATTGTAGGTATCCATGAAGCTCTTCAGTCCTTTAAGGTCTGAAGGTGTCACATGCCTGCCCGACTTTATCTCAATCGGGATCAATCTTTCTCCTGTGTCAACTATGCAGTCTACTTCCGCGCCTCCTCCAGTACGCCAGTAGTAAACCTTGTGAGGAAGCGCCAGAGACCTTATTCTGCGGATAATTTCAAGGATCACGCCATGTTCGAAGAGCCGCCCTTTTTCCACATTGAGAAGACCGGAGCTCAAAGGCGCCCTCGCCATGGCGTTCCTTACGCCTGTGTCAAAGAGATAGTATCTCGGCGTCGCCAGTATTCGCTTTCTTGCATTCTTGAGGTATGGCTCGACTTTCTCCACCACAAGGGTGTCCTCCAGGATCGAGTAGAACTCCTTTATCGTCGGGACGCTCACACCCGACTCGAGGGAAAGCTTCGTCAAATTGGGGGACGACCCTGACTCCTGTGCAGCCAGCTCCAGAAACCGCCCAAAACCGCCGATCTTTCTGCTCAGTGCCTCGGCCCGTATCTCCTCCTCCAGGTAGATGTGAGTGTAAGCCCTCAAGGCATCCGATCTTTCGGCATCGTCAGAGAGTCTCACGATACCTGGGAGCGAGCCAAAGACGAGGGAGTCGTCGAAGGAGTAATCTGGCGCCCTGTTTATGTTCTTGATGCTGAGGATGCGGCAATCCTTGTCCTCGACCCACCCTGCTTCATTCCACTGGAGCGGGTCAAGCCTGAAATTCTTCACCCGTCCAGGCAGCAGGTTCACCCCCCTCCGGCGAAGCTTTCGGGCGGAAGAACCGGTGATGATAAATGAGGCCTTCTTCTCGTCTATCAGGTACTGAACTCCATCAAAGATTTCGGGCGTCTTTTGCGCCTCATCTATGAAGACAACGGGTTTGCCTCTATGGGCCTCTATCTGTCGGACAAGTCTTGAAGGGTCGGTTTCCATCTCCTGGCGTATGACAGGATTCTGAAGCGGGTATTCCAGCACATCCAGGAGCCCTGTCAGTCGTTTTTTTATCAATGTGGTCTTCCCTGTCTGCCTCGCCCCCAGGATGATGGCCGACTGCCCTTTTTCAATGAGCCGCCCAATTTCGGCTTCCAAGTTTCGAAAGTATAGTTCATATTTGCCTTGCATATATAAAGTATAGTTCTTGATTGAATCTTTGTCAAGGGACAAAATCAATGACTGCGGAAGGTCATAGCGGCCCATGGTAGATTGTGTCGGGGCCACGAAGTCAATCGCCTCTTGTGGCGCCGCCTCGCAGGAGGATAGCGCCCCAACCTGGATTCACATCCACTGCCAGAGTGCCGTCAAGGGAAACAGCGAAGGGCGGGCCGCCGTTTAGTAGATCTCGAAAAGCGCCGCCCTCCTTTACCTTCAGATTGCACCGCTCTCTCTTGTTTCCCTTGTTGAGGACTGCGATGATCCGTTCATTCTTGCTGCGCCTGGAGAAGGCATAGATGGGCCTCTTATCGTCCGCGAAGAGCGTCTCGAAATCGCCGACCTGGAGGGCCTTGTGGGAATTGCGGATGGAGATGAGCTTCTTGTAATGGTTGAAGAGGTCCCTGTTGAATGAGACCGATTGCGGAGTCTGCCGCTTCGTGCCATTGGGAAGAAAGGCTTCGTCCTTGTATTCCAGATCCTCCCACACCATCGGTTTTCTGCAACAGGGATCATTGGCGCCCCACATTCCCGCCTCATCGCCGTAGTAAATCATCGGGGCGCCCACATAGGTCATCTGGAAGATGACGAGTAGTTTCTGGAGATTGATTTCGTCGGCAGTGGGTTTTCGGGCATCGAAAATGAGGCGGCGGGCTTGTGATTTCTCGCAGTATTCCTGCCACCTTCGGTATGAGAGAAGGTTTCGGTTCACGATATGAGTTCCGATTCTCGCCGTATCGTGGCTGTCCAGGAGATTTTGCATGGCGTAGGCGACAGACGGAGCATACGCTTCCCTCAGCTCCCGGAGCTTCCGGTCAAATTGGGATGGGCTCACACGGTCCTCCACGAAATACTCGGAAAGGGCAAAAGCGAAATTGTAGTTCATTACTGCCGTGAACTCGTCACCCTGGAGATAGGGCTTGTTGGCTTTCACGGTATCTATGATCTCTGCTGTCATGTAGGCTTCAGGGTTCAGGGTTTTCACGTGCTTGCTCCAGTCTTTCCAGAAGGGATGTTTCACGCAAAAGGCCACATCGAGCCGCCAGCCGTCAATGCCGTCGCTCGGATCTCCGTCCCCGTCAGGGTCCATCCAACGTCTGGTGCTCTCGAATATGTATCTCCTGGGACCTGGGACGATTCCCTTGTCGTTCTCCCGCCATTCGGGAAGCTCCTTCACCCCGAACCAGCCTTCGTAGTCGAAGGTTTTCCCTTTCTTGGGATCATCCCAAGACTTGACGGTGAACCAGTCCCTAAAGGGGGAGCTCTGCTGGTTTCTTGCCACATCCTGGAAAAAGGGATTCCTGATTCCTATGTGATTGAAGACCCCGTCAAAGATGATTCTCATACGGCGCTTGTGGGCTTCTTTGATGAGCTTGAGGGCCAGTCTGTCCGCGGCGGTCCAGGTCCAGGATGACGGATCGCCAGGCCTTTCTCTTGTGATGAGGGCCTTGTCCCCTTCCGGGTCCGGGCCGAAATTGGGATCTATGTGATGGTAGAGAATTCCATCATACTTATGAAGAGAAGGGGACCAGAAGACGGGGTTGAGATAAACGGCGGTAATGCCCAGATCCCGAAGATAATCGAGTTTGCTCAGTATCCCTGCGAGGTCTCCGCCGTAACGGCGACGCTGAATATTGAACCAGATATCCTTCCCGTTCTTCTTTTCATAAGGCTCAGGCTCGTACCAGTCGGAAGTCCAGGGATGGACTTCCCAGGGGGATGTATGATCATGGGGCCAGGCGCCTTCCTGATCTTCCACTTTGGGATCATTGGTTTGATCGCCGTTTCTGAAACGCTCAGGGAAGATCTGGTACCATACGACTCGTTTCGCCCATTCAGGGACCCAGTCTTTGCTTTCTTGCAGACGAATCTCTCCTCCATACCCTGCCTTTCCGGCAAGGGCCCAGCACAGAACCAGAAAGAGGAAGGCGAAAAAGAACCCCCCAAGGTCCCACGTGGGACTTCTGCGCCATCCCTTCCCCTCGACGGGAGAGGTCAGGTGGGGGTGATCGAACAACAGCTTATGCAGACACGAGAACTCGGGCCCTTTTTCCCCCTGATTGGACATGTATTTTCCTGTCCTTCACCACGACCGTTTCGCCGGAAAGAAGGTCTTTGAGGACCTTTCCGTCAGTCAACTGACTTTCGGCACGGAGGGGGATGTCCCTTGTCTGCGTATCAGGACTGTTGTTCAGGATGACGATAGCCTCCTGCTCAGGGTGAAGGCGGGAATAGGCAAAGACCTGTTCATCCTGCCACATTTCGAGCATTCTGCCTTCCCTCAGAGCCTTCGAGCTGCTACGCATGGAGGTCAACCCCTTGAAATAGCTCAACATATCAGGATCCTTGTCCCACTCCATGTCTTTACGACTTGTTTCCGCCCATCCTCCAGCAGTCAGCGGACGCCCGGAGGCGTCATATGCAGCCGTTTCGGCAGGCGCAGAGGCATCCGCGGAGACTTCTACACCGGCCTTTGCACGAGGGGGCGAGGCATCCATGGAAACTTCAGTGCCGTAATATACGATGGGAATGCGATTTATGGTCA
>JACPDT010000295.1 GCA_016183865.1 Armatimonadota bacterium
ATTGCCACAACAGATACCTATATCGAGAAAGACGCAGATATAAACGACGAGATTGACCGCCTCCGCCATGCCTCAACACAGGCATTGCTTCGCCGAAGGGATGTCATTGTAGTGGCTTCCGTTTCCTGCATCTATGGTCTGGGCTCGCCCGAAGACTACAAGGAAACCATTCTCATGCTGGAAAAAGGGGGAACTCTGGAAAGGGAACAGCTCCTTCGCAAGCTGGTTCAAATGCAGTTCGAAAGGAATGACGTGGCCCTTTCCAGAGGAAAGTTTCGGGCCAGGGGGGACGTTCTGGAAGTCTGGCCTGCCGATGAGGAGATCCTCGTGCGGGTGAGCTTGTCTTATGATGAAATCGCCCGGATCGCCCTGGTCCACCCCGTGACAAGTGAGGTTCTGGCACTCCCCGATGATTACGTCATCTACCCGGCAAAGCACTTCATCACCCCTGAAGACAAGATGGAGGAAGCCTTGCGAAGGATCGAGGAAGAGCTGGATTCGAGGCTCCAGGAATTCCGGTCTCAAGGAAAGCTCCTGGAGGCCCAGCGCCTGGAAAACAAGACTCGATACGATCTTGAGATGCTCAGAGAGATCGGCTATTGCTCCGGGATAGAAAACTACTCGCGCCATCTGAGTCTTCGCAACGAGGGCGACCCTCCTGCCACTCTTCTGGACTACTTTCCGGACGATTTCCTCACAGTAATGGATGAATCCCATGTCACCATTCCCCAGCTTGCAGGGATGTACTATGGAGACCGGTCTCGAAAGGACAGTCTGGTGACCCACGGGTTTCGCCTGCCCTCCGCCTATGACAACCGCCCTCTCGTTTTCGAGGAATTCTATGGGAGAATCGGGCAGGTTATCTTCGTTTCCGCCACTCCGGGTCCCTGGGAATACGAGAAAAGCGCAAAGGTCGTGGAACAGATCATTCGTCCTACAGGACTCGTGGACCCGGATGTGAGCGTGCGCCCCAGCAAGAACCAGATTGATGACCTCATCTCCGAGATCCGGGAAAGGGAAAAGGCAAAAGAGCGCGTTCTGGTCACAACCCTGACGAAGAGAATGGCGGAAGATCTGACCGATTATCTCCTGCGGGCCGGAATCAGGGTAAGATATCTCCATTCGGAAGTAGACACCCTGGACCGCATCCAGATCCTCCGGGATTTGAGGTTGGGGGCTTTCGATGTCCTTGTCGGTATCAACCTCCTTCGGGAAGGTTTGGATCTGCCCGAAGTTTCCCTTGTGGCCATCCTGGATGCGGACAAGGAGGGCTTCCTGAGATCTGAGACCACCTTGATTCAGACCATGGGAAGGGCCGCCCGAAACGTGAGGGGACAGGTCATCATGTACGCCGATTCCCTGACAAATTCCATGAAACGGGCCCTGAATGAGACGAAGAGAAGAAGAGACATCCAGAAGGAATTCAATCAAGCCCATAATATAACTCCCGAATCGGTCACAAAAGCCGTTCGGGACATCCTGGAGGCCGTGGAGGCTAGGGAGGACCGAGGGTCATACAAGGTGCAGGGAAGGGAGAAGCTGTCGGATGAGGCCCTTTCCGATCTTCTGAAGGCCCTGGATCAGGCTATGCGAAAGCCGCCGCCCTCCGTGACGAGATGTGGGAGATCAAGAAAGAGATGAGCAAAAGAGGCGGCCCCAGCCTTCTGGCGGAAGAGGACAAACTGGTGGCGGCCCTATCAGGCCGAAGGGGCCGGAGAAAAGTCCAATGAAGATATGCCGCAAGGTCAGGATGGTATGAGCCTGTCCGTTATGGCGCCCGCGAGCCTTCCGAACCCGGGGCAGAGAAGAACCCCTCCGAGCATGGTTGCGATCGTTTTTCGATAGTCGAAGGCGCCCAGAGTTTTCTTGTTCTGATGGAAGAATCGTATGAATTCGTTCACATGCTCGTTCGCGGTTTCCCGCTTTGTCTCTATCCCTGAGGTCGAGATCCTCCATTCTCCCTCTGGAGTCCTTTGGACAGAGCACTTTTTTTCTTCCAGGATATCGAGGTACTTGTTGAGAAGGAAACCATCCTCTTCGAGGGCCCTCTTCCCGTCCCCGAGATCGAGGGATGCCCCAGCCAGGGCTTCATTGAAGGTCCTCAGGAATCTGTCCTGAGGCCTGAGAGCCACCATCATGACTCCGTCTTCCCTGCCGGTTTTCTTCTTTTCGGCGAAATCGTGTTTCAAGGCAGCCAGAACGTTTTCATCCCGAAGCTCTACAACCGTATCCAGGTCCGAATTTGCCCCCAGCCGGCCCTTTGCGAAGCTCCCATTTATGTATACCTTCAACGGGGGGCGGCCCGTCTGCTCAAGGATGAATCGCAGCTTTTCTTTCAGCTCCCCATCCAATTGTCTTACATGTTCGAGCACGTCAGTGTCCGAATATGGGTTCATCAGGTCTCTTTCCAGCTTCTCCCGCCATCTCGATGACAGAACCTGTGCGAGGATTTGAGACGAATTGGTCACGGAGTTTTTCGAGATTTCGGCCAGCTCCGTGCCGGGAAAGGCGTTCACCAGATAAGTGGCGATGTTTCTCTTGAGAAGCACGTGATGGGGATCATCGAGTCCCCGCTCTTTCAGCAATCTTCCGGCAACCTTCAAAGCTGTTCCTGCCAAGGGATCCTTCACCTGCAGCGAATCTGCATGGAAAGGAGCCGTTTCGGGCGACACCGTGTCTTCAATCAGGGCAATGGAGGCGGGAATCGTCTCCTGCCAGTCCTTCCCCTGCTCGAGGCTCAGGTACCTCATGCCTTCCTTGCGGCTCAGCTCTTCCAGAATCCCGCGGACCCTCGGGGTCCCTGGAGGATGGTGGACATGGGGCCCCCGGGCCTTCTCCGGATTCGGCTCGGCGTCATTGACGTGGCAGTACACGACATGCGGCAATCCCGTGAAATCGGCGATTTTGAGATCGGGATAGCAGTCAAGAGATTGTTGCAAGTGATTCAAGTCGAGGTTGATCTTGAGATTTGGAGAATCAATCCTGCCCAGGATGTGTCGGAGATCTTCCGGCCTCTCCCCGATCTTGTAATCCGTTCTTGCCGCCATCCATTGCGGGGTGCCGTCGAACTTGCCGGGGGGCATGTTCTCAAGGAGGAGGGTGACCTCTTTTTTTTCGGCATACTTGATCAGCTTTCCCAGATTGGAGACGATGTTCCGCAATCTCTCCTCCGCGGGAGCATCGGTGTAGGTTCCTTCAGGGTGAATCACAGCCATATGAATTCCTGCACCGGCTGCAATGTCAATTTCCCGTTTCAATTCACGGTAGCTCGACTCCAGGACTTTCGCGTCCCCGGAAGAGAGAGAGTATTTACTACGGTTCAAATGGACTGAAACCGCAGGAACAGGCGAGCCTGTCAATGCCAGCTCATCGAGATGGGCGGCCATGACCTCAACCGCCACCCCTTGTTTCTTGGCGACATCAAAGGCTTCCCCGAGATCGCCCGAAACGCAGGCCGTGGACATGATGACTTGCGGATGAGTCACAACGTCTTTCCGACCTTCCGGTCCCGAGACGTCTCGGAAACCGTATGAGCCTGACGGGACATTGTAGGTTCCAGTGCTTATCACAGGATTGCCCTCCTGGTTCTCCCATCTCACCGCCGGACTTTCGGATCCAATGTAAGCTCACCCAGAGACGCCACTGTGGCCACAACGATTCCTGCCAGGGTGAGAGGAAAAGCAACAGACCCCATATTTTGGATGAAGGGGCTCAGAAGACCTTGGGAAAGGAGGCCCATACCTGTCACAATATCGGCTGCGCCCTTTAGTTTCCTGATGTCCTGCTTCAAATGCTCTTCCCTGGCTTGCTCAAGCTTATCCACAGCCTCGATAACCTGCTCAGCTTTGGCGAACCGCTCATCCTTGGGTGGGATGTGGGAAGCCTGTATGTGCATGCGAACCCGGTCCTCTTTGATCTGCTCGATTTTCTCTTTTGCAGCGGAAAGCTCGC
>JACPDT010000049.1:0-24940 GCA_016183865.1 Armatimonadota bacterium
CAAAATTGTATTGGACATTTCGCTTTTCCCGAACGTATGAATGGATTCCTACTTCTCCTGGAAAGGGCCGTTATCAGTAATCATTCAGTAGAATTCTGGGAAGGATGGCGTCAACATGACGGAAACCACTGCAACGCCAAGCGCAACCCCTGGGGCGCCTGACTTCGAATCCATCCTGAAGTCGCCAGTTGTGTCGCCCCCCGTGCTGATGCCTCTTATCATCGTGCCTCCTAAGAATATTATGCTGGGCAACAATTCTTGTGAGGCAACGGTATACCCCTTGGCAGCAGAACCTATGAGTCAATGCGATGGGGAAGAATAATTGTCGTCCATCAATAAGCCGAGAAAGGGGGTCACTTTATGATACGCGAACAGATAGTGAGCAAGTTTAGCCTTTTCTTCGCCGATACAGGCGGGTTTGACAGTTGGCTGACGGCCAACGCGCCACCCCTACTTTTCGACCGCCTTGCTAAGCTTGAGACCAATCCACTCAGCCTCGCGCAGTTCAACCAGTTCCTTCTACTTACTCACGAAGCCGGTGCCACAGCCGGTTTCTTCGCATACTATTGGTTCTCTGAACCTGAGCACGTTTACGACGTTACAAAAGTGCCTGGATACGATAGCGCATGGACTCGTGCCCACGCGATACAATCATTAGAGCACCTCTACTGGGGTCTTTATAGGTTTTGTACGGACGCTTTACTGTTTTTTGGCAACACACGCACGGCATATCGTGAACTTCGTAAACTGTCCAGTGATGAGCTGAACGCCCTCTATGCCAGTAAACGGTTCGATACGGCTTTCCTCCAGAATCGGGGACCATCCTTGACGTTAGAATCCATTCCCAAGGATGCACGGTACCTCATATCAGAGATGGCCTGCAAATCCTATGGTATAGGGAATCAACCAGTGTCCGAACTGAAGCGCGTTCTCCTGGAGGCATTCAACATCTTCAGGGACCAAGGCGGGAAACGTGCGACAGTGAGGCAATTGCTGGACGGGAAATATGTGGCAGATAACTACTCGCACGAAAAACAGGAGCTCCTGTTCTCATCGGACGAGTTGATGGATGCCGAAATTACGGTAGAGGAAGACCTTGACAGGAAGTACTCTGAGATCGCCGTAAAGTTCACGGAGGCGCGGAAGAAAGCACTTTCAAACACCAAGTTGTACCTTTCTATGGTCGATCAACTCGATGTCTACGTCGCAACAAGCATGCGGACGCGGAATGACTTCCGCAACATGGCCGATCTTTGCGACAGAATATTTGCT
The DNA here is from genome assembly GCA_016183865.1 of Armatimonadota bacterium. Lineage (GTDB taxonomy): Bacteria > Vulcanimicrobiota > JACPDT01 > JACPDT01 > JACPDT01 > JACPDT01. Next base: position 1,273 of record JACPDT010000049.1, read on the forward strand.
GACCAGCGTCTTCGCCGCCTAAACATCCGCTATTTTGACCCCACCTTGAGCGCAGCCGAAGGCCACATGGATAAGGGTCTGATTGAGTGTTTGATGGTGAAATGCGCCAAGGCCCTGGTTTACTGCGCTGGCGACAAGGAAAGTTTTGGTAAGGACGCGGAAGCCGCAATGGCACTGAGCCAAGGCAAGCCAGTCATTTTCCTTTGCGACGAGACTCAAAAGGAGCGGTTCTATAGGGATGTTCATCCTCTTAGCAGACTAATTGATTTCCATACAGGGGTTCCCGTGGGAGCAATGGTGACTTCCACACCTGAACACGCTTCGGAACTTCTATGCCGTATATTTGAGAATAAGATGGAGTATAATCTGGAACAGCCGACAAGGGGGCTTTTACAACTCAAGGATCGTCTCACGAACTCCATTGTCAGGTTCCAAACGAATGACAAGCTTCTGCGGGAGACGTTCTGGAATTACTATCACAATAAGTAATGCGAACTGGTATGTGATGTCAATAGTGGACACCAAAAATCTCATGCTGCAATTGTCCCTGCGTACCACTGTTTTGCGTAAGCAACAGGGGACAGAAAGCACAATCTGGACTGTCGCCGTTGCCTGTTGTAAAAGATCTCAATGAATTCGGTCACCTCCTGAATCGCCTCTTGTCGGGTTTTGTAGCGGCGGTGATGCACAAGTTCGCTCTTCAAGATCCCCCAGAAGCTCTCCATAGGAGCGTTATCATAGCAGTCCCCCTTTCGGCTCATTGATGTCCTCATACCACAGGTCCGAAGCAACTTTCGATATTCGCCCGAACAATATTGACTCCCCCGATCGGAGTGGTGGATCAGTCCGCAACCCGGTTGTTTAGCAGCTACCGCCTTGAGAAGAGACCGGCTGACCAGAGTCGTCTTCATATGGTCCGCCAGGGCATAGCCGACCACCTCGCCAGTGAAGAGATCCTTGTGTCCTGCAAGATATAACCAGCCTTCTTCCGTCGGAATATAGCTGATATCCGAGAGCCACACCTGATTAGGGGCCGCGGCCTTGAATATTTGGTCCAGTATATTGGGAGCAACCGGAAAAGTGTGCCGAGAATCCGTGGTCGCTTTGAATCTCCTCTTTTGTTTGCAGAAAATACCAAGTTTCTTGCGAATCCGCCGAATCCGGCAAATACCGACCTTCACGCCGTGTTCCGCTAAGTCGCGCTTTAGCCGCTCAGGGCCGTAAGTCTGCCTTGTGCGGCGATGAGCTGCACGAATCTCGGCTTCCAGCCGAGGCTCCTCCTGGGCGCGCTTGCTGGGAGATCGTCCCTGCCAAGCATAATAACCGCTCACGGAAACCCTCACGATCCGGCAAATAAATGGAATCGGATACTGGAGTCGCATCTCCTGGATTATCGCGTACCGGGCAGCGACTCCTTCGCAAAGTACGCGGCCGCTTTTTTTAAGATATCACGCTCCATCTTTACTTCTGCCAACTCTCGCTTGATCCGAGCCAACTCCAACTCATGTTCAGTAAGGGGACGCTGAGTCTTGCCGACATCTCAAAGCTTTCCCATTTTCGCTGCCTTCACCCAATTGGCGAGCGTCGATGGCGGCACAGATAAACGACGCCCGATCTCTTTCAGCGATAACCTCCCTTATTCTATCAGTTTGACCGCTTCCTCGCGAAATTCTCTCGTATATGTTCCCCGGGGAACTCTCTTCATACCGACACCTCCGTTATTGCGTATTCCGTTGAATTCGGCCACTGATTCCACGGATGCCGGCCAGTCCTCGGAGCGAAGCGACGCTGGATGATCATTTTTTTATTCTGTCTTTGAATCCCTTTGAGTTTCTTTGTTCTCTTTTCTCATAAACTCTCCTTTGGCGTCCCCCTTTCCAGAAACAGGTGGTTTCTTCGAAATGTTAACAAAGTCCTGGAAGATTTTTTTGTCTTTGAGAGGTATAATCGGTATCAGGGAGTTTCGGGAAGGGGACGTGATTGTGGAACAGATCGGCGCCTCACTATCTCCGGCATCTCTTTCTCAATTCGGGAGTGGAACCAGGACCATATTCCGAAGGACTTCCATCCCACCCGAATCGGCAGGCGATTCCTGGGAGCGCACATACAGCCGGCCCATTGCCTTTCCAAAACTGAGAGACATGCACCTTCTGCCCGTTCCGGACACCCGTCAGACGACTGACTACACCTGCGGACCTTCGGCTCTTCAGGCTGTGCTCATGTACTGGGGGAAAGAGCACCTGGAACCCGACCTGGCCGAAATGCTCCACACGGATCCGCTGCAAGGAACCAATCCAAAAGATATGGTCAGAGTTTCCCGGGAGTTGGGTTTCGAAGCAGATCTCAAGGAGAACCTGACCATTGAAGACCTCGAAGCATCCATCGCTCAGGGCGTGCCCGTAATTGTGGCGGCGCAGGCTTGGCGGGAAGGGGCGGATCTGGACAAGCCTTGGCTCGAAGTCTGGGATTCCGGGCACTACATGGTCGTCATCGGAACCGATGCAAAGAATGTTTATTTCGAGGATCCTTCCATTTTCGGAAGCAGAGGGTATCTTTCCAGGGAAGAGTTTCTTGAGCGCTGGCACGATCAGGATGACCGAAAATACTACCATTCCGGCATTTTCGTTCGAGGCGCGGCGCCCGCACCGCCTCCGTCGTTCATCTACATCGAGTGATCTCCCGAGCTCCATCGTGAAAGAGATAAGGACCCTGTTTCCCCAGCAATCACAATCTCAAGTCGGAACTCCCCCTGACCGGCGACCGTTATCAACAATGGCTGGATAGATTATTGCGAGATTCAGCCGAAGTTGTATCAGTCGAGGAGGTCGAACGTCGTGGTTACAACCGGCTCTCAACAGGGGTCCCCGGAAACTCCGGAGAGAAAAGCTGAGAAGAAACGCAACATGTGGACCTGGATCTTTGCCGGAAGTCTTGTACTGTTGCTCATAGCGGCCATTGCCATACCGAAATACCTGTCAGACAGGGAAATTGCCCGGGCAGAACAGTGTGAAGCCAATTTGAAGGCTGTCGTGTCCGCCCTGGATTCCTATAACGTGGATCACGGGGGATACCCCAAATCACTTTCTGAGCTGGCCAGGGGCGGGAAGTACATTACTGAGCTGCCAAGATGCCCCTCTGCCCATATTGACACATACACCGCATCCTATACAGTCGAAGATAATGGGCAAGGATATGCGGTTTTCTGCAAAGGCCATTATCACGAGAGGGCGGGTCTGGAAGCGAACATGCCTATGGCCAGGACAGGGGTAGTATCCAGGACCCCTTTGCCTTCCAAGCAAGCTCCCAGGGTGGCAGGTGAGCCGACTCCAAAACCCGAGGCCACTCAGAAAACATCACCTTTCATAGTAGCGATTCCCACTCCTGAGGCAGAGAAAACTGCCGAGAAGCCTGAAAAACCGCCGGTAGCCGTGGTCCCGTCACCCCAGGTGGCACCGGCGACAAAATGCACCGAGAACATCAATAGAATCGCTGTTGCCTGTGAATCTTACAAAGCTGACCTTGGAAGCTATCCTGTATCACTCTCACAGTTGGTCCCCGACTATCTGGTTTCCATACCTGTCTGCCCTGCCGCCCATGCAGACACATACAGTGCTTCATTTACGACAAAGGAAACCGTTTCAGGGCCGTCTTTTACTGTCTTCTGCAAAGGAGCCTATCACACATTCGATGGCTTCAGGAAAGACCACCCGAGATACACGAGTGAAACAGGTATGGAAAAACGATAATCGCGATCAAGGTGTGCCCGCACTTTTCTTTTGGGGCCTGAAAAGCCACAGGAGGATAGCGGCTATCAGAAGCAAAGCGATCACAGGCGCCACGATGGCGAGAACCGTGGCGCCTGCGGTCACAAAGTCTTCGAAAATGCTGAGGATCGGGTTCCCGAAACCCAGCACCAGTGAGCGGCTTGATTTGGAAGACCGGCGTTTTGTAAACTTCAGGCGCTCCGCTCTCTTGTGAGGGTTTCCAGGTTCATGTTTCTTACATAAGATAGGGCGGGCAACTGGGCGAGGAGAGTCACCAGGAGACTCAAGGCTGCCGCAAAGAGATAGGATTTCAATGAAATGACCATCTCAAGCCAGAAGTAGTCGCTCTTGTAGGCGGCGATCATGAAATGAGCCAGAAGGCGGCCCAGAGGGATTCCGGCCAGGAAACCGAGAGCCCAGATGATGCCGTTTTCCACGGAGATGCTCTTGAGGAGCCATGAAATGGGCGCCCCAAGGGTGCTGAGGGTGGCCATCTCCCTGCTTCGTTCCAGGATGCTCATGGTGGTGGTTCCGAAAACAATGGCAAACGCCAGGGCTGCGCTGAAGAGAAACATGATGCCCAGATAGACATTGAACAGTTTCATCAGATCATCCACTTGCCGTTTCACATCAGAGAGAACGATGACTGCGGCCACTCCGGGGAGGCCGTAAAGGCGCTTTCTGATTCCCCCCTGATATCCTTCTTCTGTCCGGAGCAGGATGCTGTTCAGGGCGCCTGACGGCAGATCCAGCTCCTGTTTGAATGTTTTTCTCACTTCCTCGAGGTCCCACGAGATTCCGGTTCCCACCGGGAGATAGTATTCACGGGAAAAGCGCACTCTGTGACGAAATTGCCGGGTCCCTTCCTTCTCGGGTGCGGAAAGGAGAAAGGAATTGCCCGGTTCCAGGTCAAGCTTCTCCTTCACGATCGGTCCCAGCACAATTCCTTCTTTTCCCAGCTCGATGACCCGTCCCTCCTTGTCGTAATGAAGCACCATGGTCCCCCCCGGGTGTGCCCCGAAAAGAAGAGTGGAGACCGTTTGTCCCCTTCGCTCCAGCTTCACGGGAAGCTCAAGGAGGGTTTCCGCCTTTTTCACTCCAGGCCAGCGGGAGACCAGATGAACCCACCGCCCGGCCTGGGGCGTCATAAAGACGACACGAAGATCGTAGTTCAACATTCGTGAAAAATAGTGATCTATGGCTTTGCGATTGGAGTCAAAGAAGGAAAGGGACATCAGGTTCAAAGCGACCGATGCGGCGACTCCAAAAACAGAGAACAGGGTCCTCCTCGGGCTCCTGAAGAAATTGCGCAAAGGCACTTTCCAGAAAAAGGGGAGTCGGCTCAGGGCTGGAAGGAGCTTTTCGAGGATCGGGCGCCGTCCTTTTGCAGATACTTCCGAGTAAAGGGCTTCCACCGGGCGAAGGCGCTGAATGCCCAGGACTGCGAAGATTCCTGCCAGTACGGTGCTTGCCAGGCCAAGAACCAGCCCGACCAGAAGGTCCCCCTCATGGATTCGGATGGCCACATAAGGGATGCCCAGGACGCTGACATAGAGTCTTGTGGAGGCGGCCCCCAGGAAGTGGCCTGCGATGAGGCCCGGAAGGGATCCGACGAGACCCACGAGGACGGCAAACCCGAGGTAATGCCGGAGAATCCTCTGCTTCGGAAACCCCATGGCCATGAGAATGCCGATCAAGGGGCGCTGGGTTGCCAGCATTCGGTTCAGAAGGGCATAGATGCTCAATCCCGATATGGTGAAAAAGAAGAAGGGAAAAAGGAAGGAAAGGGCCCGGAAGCTCTGGAGATCCTTGTCCAGAAGCTCGTGTGAGGGTTGCTGCTCCCTGGGTATGGCTTCCACGATCCCATAGGGAGCGAGAATTCGCCTGCTTTGAAGCATGACTCTTGGCCGCACGGAGGTGTCGTCCACACAAACCAGCACTTCATTGATGGTCCCGGGCTTGCGAAGAAGCCTATGCGCCTCATCTTCGGGCACGAAAAGAACGCCGAAGACTTCGGGATCAGGCATGATGTACTCGCGGTTTCGCATTACCCAGATGTATTCAGGACTGCTCACCATCCCCACAACTGTGAAAGGGATCCTGTAGCCGCTCGCGATCGGGTAAATTCGGTCTCCAACAAGGTATTTATGGTATCTGGCAAAGGTTCGCTCAAGGAGGACCTGGGGGCCGCCTTTTTCCGAGAAACCGGCGCCTTCCGCGACAAGGAGGGAATTCACGGAGGGTTTCCCGTGTCGCGGAAGAGAGAGGATCCTCCCGATGATCTTTCGAGCCTGGCTTCTTTTCTGCTCCACCTCGATATCCTGGTTCAGTCTCCCTTCCGCGGCCCTTACACCCGGGATATTCCGGATCCGTGCAACCACGGCCCGGGGAGCTCTGGCTACCTTGATGGAGAAATCCATGAAATTCAGTTTTCTGTAAGATTCCTGATAAGAGAAAACCAGGTTCTTGTACGATGCGGAAGAGGCGATGAAAATGGCGGTACCCAGAAAAACCGTCGCACCGGCGGAAAGGAACTGTCTCCAGGATGCCCTGAGATCCCTTATCAGCTTGAGATTGAGGCGGTCCTGCGTCATGTCACCACTTGACGGCTCCCACGGGGAGGGGGGCAGGATTTTCCGCAACCTCCGAAACCGTGCCCCCTGCGAGCCTTATTACGCGATCAGCCATCGCGGCGATGGCGGTATTGTGGGTGACAAGAAGGACCGTGATATTCTGCTCCCGGTTGATCTGTCGCAAGAGACCAAGGATTTTTCTCCCTGTTTCGAAATCAAGATTGCCGGTGGGCTCGTCCCCCAGCACGACTGCCGGATTCTTGACAAGGGCCCTGGCGATTGCCACTCTTTGTTGCTCCCCTCCTGAAAGCTCACTGGGAAAGTGTTGCAACCGCTCCTCAAGGCCCACTTCCCGAAGGAGAGGCGCACTTTCCTCCGCTCTGCCGCAAAGCTCTCCGACAAGCTCCACATTTTCAAGGGCGGTCAGAGTAGGGATCAAATTGAAGAACTGAAAAACGACCCCCACCTTTCTTCTTCGAAAATCGGTGAGGGCCTCCGGGGTAAGGTTTTGGGTGGATTCTCCATCTACGGTGACACCGCCTGAAGTAGGGGTATCTATGCCTGCCAGGAGATTGAGGAGGGTCGTCTTTCCGGATCCACTCGGACCGAGAATGACCGCGAATTCCCCCCTGGGGATCTCAAGATTCACGTCATGCAGGGCACGGACCAGAACACTGTCCGTTCGATAGTCCTTGCTCACATTCCGGAGCAGGATCACCGGGATCACTTGCGAACCCTCGCGCCGTCCTTCAGGCCCTCCCGGTTACGGACCACCACTTCTTCGCCCTCTTTCAGGCCGCGAACCACCTCGGTTTGAAGGAAATTGGTCCGCCCGGGAGTGATTTCCGTGATGTACGCTTTTCCCGAGCGCACGGCAAGAACGACATCACGGTTTCCTGAGCGAAAACAGGCATCAGAGGGAACAAGGAGCGCCCGGTCTCGAACCTGGACCCTTCCCTGAATATCCACTTCCATCCCTGGAACCAGGCCTTTCGATGTGTTGGGAGCAAGCTTGATCCTCCGGACTTTTACTTTGACCGCTGCTTCCATCTTTTCCTCGATCTCGGGTGAAATCCGGAGGATTCTTGCCTCGATTTCCTGCCCGGGAAGAGCCTCTGATGTGAAGGCCATGGTCTGACCGGGCCTGAGAAGCCCGGCATCTTCATGATCCACCTCTCCTGTGACCCATATCTCCCGATCATCGAGGAGAGCGAAAACCGGCTGGCCCGGCGCGACCATCTCCCCCGTCTCTCCATAGACCCTGGCGACCCACCCTGAGAAAGGTGCCCTTATGATGTGGGATTCCAGACGGACCTTTCCAGCGGTAAGAAAGGCGCCGCCCTGGTCTTCGCGAGCTTCGAGGCCCGTGATTTGATGTTTGAGCGCCGAGAGTCGTCTCCGGCCGTCCAGGGCCAGCCGGTACTCGGCTTCCGTCGAGTAGAGGTTCTGTCGCGCAATCTGGATCTCTTCCGGAAGAGATCCTTTCCGCAGCATCCTCTCCTGTTCCCCTGCCTGCCTCCACTGGTCTCTTGCCAGGGAAAAGGCCTGCTCCGCCTGCTCCAGGCCCTGGCGGGGGAGAGCACCCCTGCGAAAAAGCTCCCTTGCCCGATTCAGATCCTTTTCGGTCTGCTCCTCCATCGTTTTTCTTTGATGAGTGAGGAGCGTCGCCTGGCGGATCTCCTCTTCCCTCGGACCCTTTCGGACCCGATCCAGCTCCGCCCTTGCGGATTTCACTTGAGCCTCCGCCTGGCGGATCAATTCCTCAATTCGTCGCTCTTCCAGTCGGTACGACGTCTCGGCTTCAGCCAGATGGGCTCTTGCGGCCGTAAGATTCGCCGCCTCCGCATCCAGCCTGCTTCTCGCTTCACGGGCATCGAGCGCCGCCAACTCCTGCCCCTTGATGACTCGATCCCCCTCCTTGACCGCCAGTGACTCGATTCGACCGGGTACCTCCGAAGAGATCCTGCTCCGCTTTCCTTCCAGAAAACCCGGCGCCGTGAAGGTGACGACAAGGGGTCCCCGCACTACCCGGGCCGTGTGCACCCGGGGCAGCCGGAAATACCAGCCGAGAATCAGGGTCGTGATGATCAGGAGTCCTGACCCTATCAGCAAACGGTTACGGAGTGCAGGGTTTTGCTTCACGGCAACTCTATTGGCCATGCCCCGGAAAACCCCTGTCAGCACCGGAAAAGGGAGCCAGGAATTCTTCGAAAAGTTAACATTCCCTTAACATACTCCCCTCTCAAATGACCACAATTTGTCCTTTCCACTTGATATATTCTCCATGTTCCGGCACCGTCCGGCAACCTGTGAGGAGAGGGGAGAGCACAATGGCGAACGTACTGGAGGCAATCGGTTCTTCGGCAGCCCCTGAAGCGAAACGAATTCAAGGTGTGGAAAAACCTGTCCCTGGCACACTGAAGAAGCTCACCACCGAGGAGCCGGGGCCATCCCCTGAACCGACGGATGGAACGCAGCTTTCTCCGCTGGCTTCCCAGATTCTGACCGCCGGTGATGAGCCAGGGGGTGGAGATGATCCTACCCTTCCCGCAGACTTGCAGGATCAGGTCGGGACTGTCGGTTATTATGAGGCCAGGGCCGAAGATTTTCGTCGCCGTCATCCCGGTCAGGAGCCGCCGGACTATTACATGGAATATGGAGACAAATACGCCAAACGGTTCACGGAGGAGCTCCGGCCCAAGTTGAGTGAAGAGGGGCAGCAATGGCTGGATCGAACATTTGTTCTCCTGCAGCAGGCCATAGAAGATAAGCGAAGAGAAGACCCTGCCGCCTTTGACCAGCTTGAGCAGAATCCTGAGGCTTTCAAGGAATTCGCCTACAGCACCCACTCCAGAGCCTATTTGGATGCAGGGCTTGCCGATCTGCCCCCAGAGGACCTTTACAGGATAGTGACTACCCCGGATCTGAAGGATCTGTTTACAAAGGCAGGCTTGAGTCAGATCGTGGAAACCATTCCCGAACTGGCCGCGGATTGGGCAGGGGATGCAGTGGAAGGAGCGCAGGATCTGGGAGAAAGAGCCTGGGATTGGGCAGGGGACAGGGCAGGGGATGCAGTGGATAAAGGAAAGGAGGGAGTGGACTGGCTGAGAAAGAAACTCCCCTGGTAAGGGGGGTTGGAATTGCCTTCAGATTGGGAAATCTGTGATCATGTAAGCAAAGGGTTCGTCTCCAATAGGATGCGGGTCCTTGGGCCCGGCACGGGGTTGGCGGGAGGTTATCTTTACGTCCCTCCACGGGAGGAGCTGGAAGATCGAAGAGCGGCCCTTTTTCGCCTCAGCGAGAGGCGACTGGTCAAGGTTTACGAAGGGCCCGGCTGGGTGGTGGGTTTGGACTTTGCCGGCTCTATCGCATGGGCAGTTATCGCCACACCTCAGGCAGACGGCTCCGGTCCCGACTTCTGGCTTCTCTTCTCAGGGGATTCCGGGCTCTCCTGGCGGGAGGTGGGGTCCATCCCTGCTCGAAGCATTACATCCGTGCTCGCTGTAAATGAAAAAGAGGCATGGGTTCTAGGCGCTTATGAGCTCATGCGGACAACCGACAGCGGGGATACCTGGCAATCCGTGGAAGCCCCGGGGATTCGAAATGCCGTTGTCGAAACCCTTGCCAAGGAGAGCGGTACGGTCCTGCTCTTGAGCCGGGGTGTTTCCGCAACAAGGGACAGGGGTCGAACATGGATTGAGCACGCCCTGGACGGCGCCCAGGTATGCGGGGTCTCAGGGGCGATCGTTCTTGCGAGGGTAGACTCGCAGTCGCGCATCGGATTGATGGCTTCGGAAGACGTGATGTGGATTGTCTCCTTTGACAAGGCGATGATCCCATTCCGCGTTGTCGTTCACGGCAGAACGGTTCGCTTTCTCGCTCTCCCGGGAGGGGACGATTCAGGGAAAGGCGTCCTTCTCTATGAGAGTACCGATAACGCAAAATCCTGGCAGGGTTCCCTTGTTTCCTGTTTTCCGACTCGCGGCGCCATTGACGTGGGGCCGACCGGTTTCGGTATGGCCGTGGATGGAGAGGGACATGTCCTGATCCGCACCTGACTCACTCCCCTATGACCTTCACGAGCACCCGCTTACGGCGCCTGCCGTCAAATTCTCCGTAGAAGACCTGTTCCCAGGGGCCCAGGTCCAGGCTTCCTTTCGTAACGGCCAGCACGACCTCTCTTCCCATAACCGTTCGCTTCAGGTGGGCGTCTCCGTTGTCCTCTCCAGTGAGGTTATGACGATAGCGGCTGATGGGCTCATGGGGCGCGAGCTGTTCCAGCCAGCGTTCGAAATCGGAGAGAAGACCGCTCTCCGCATCATTCACAAAAACACTGGCTGTGATGTGCATGGCGTTTACGAGGCAGAGTCCCTCCTGGACGCCGCTTTCACGGACGATTCTTTGCACCTGGTCGGTGATGTTCTCAAAATGAATCCGTTTCGGTGTGTTAAACCAGAGATATTCGGTCCTGGATTTCAATGGGGTTGCTCCTTTCCGGTTCGGATACAACTATGTTTTCCAAAAGGGGAATTTCACCTGTTCGAGAAGTGACTCCAGGAAATGGACAGAGAAAACAGAGGAGTCGTCATTTTTGACTGGGATGGAGTCATTGTGGACTCTGCGCCGGAATATATGGGAATTTACGGCTGGATTTGTGAGAAGTATGGAAAAATATTTCCCATCCGGACCCTGGAGGAGTTCAGGGAATGGTATGATTCCGCCTGGGAGAACAATTTCACCAAACTCGGGTTCGCCGCTTCCGACATACCCGAGCTTCTTGCCTTTGAGGAAATGAATGTTGATTATGAGAGAATAGGTTTTTTTGAGGGAATCCGGGAGGTGCTCCTGGGACTTGCGGAAGGGTACGATCTGGGCATTGCCTCCACCTCATCCGAAGAGACGATTCATCGGAAGCTGACACAGGAGAACCTGGATGGCCTTTTTGCGATCATTTCGGGTGGAGAAGACGGGAAAAGCGAAAAAAAGGAAAAGATCTCGAAGGTGGTGTACCATTTCGGAAGACCTCCGGAACAACATCTCATGATCGGAGACACGGTCATGGACGTGGTTTCAGCAAAGTCGCTGGGAATCAAGTGTATCGGGGTTTCTTACGGCTGGAATACCAGGAGAAGACTTGAGGAAGCGTCCCCCTGTCTCGTCCTGGACTCACCGGCAGAGATCATTCCAGCAATCCGGACGGTTCTTCCCTAACTTCGATTCAGCATTTCTCGATCTCTCTTAAAAGGACCGGAAAATCGAAGGGTTTTGTGATATAGGCCACGGCGCCTCTTTGCCAGCCTGTCATGACTTCCCCGTCCGTATCTTTGGCCGTCAGAAAGATGACAGGGATCCTCGATGTCTCCGGCGCGCGCCTCAACTCCCTGACGACCTGATACCCGTCCATCTCGGGCATCATGATGTCCAGGACAATCACATCCACTCCGGGCTCCTGACTCTTCTGCAGCCCCTCTTTGCCTCCCAAGGCGCTGAGCACTTCATACCCCTCCAGCTCCAGATAGCTTGAGATCGAAGTGAGAATTGCCTGGTCATCATCAATCAAGAGGACCTTCTTTTTGCTCTTACGAATCGTCATCTCCTTCGCCCTCCCTGATATTCTTATGGTTCTCAATTGAATCATTGAGGAGTCAATCAATATTCTACAGAAGATACGATTTACCCCCTTTCCTGTCATGAAGGCCTGTGGAGGAGGAAGCCTCGGCTTCCCCGAATCCACCGTCATCATTCCGGCGCTGCTGTGGAAAGATTCTCACAGACAAGGTCGTGTATTTTGAACATTCTCTTTGTTTGCCACGGAAATACCTGCAGAAGTCCCATGGCCGAGTATCTGCTCCGGGACATGCTGAAAAGGCGAGGTTCCGGGCCTGATCCATTTTCGATCTCCTCGGCGGGTCTCTATGCCCTGGATGGGCAGCAAGCCGCGCCGGAAGCCGTCGCCACTCTGCGTGAACGGGGCGTTGACCTGGCTCCGCATCGGTCACGTCGCCTGAGCGGCGAGATGGTGGAAGAGACTGATCTCCTGTTGACCATGACTCGGCGCCAGAAAACCGAAGTTGAGCGGAAATGGCCGGAAGCGTCCCCCCGGAAGGTCTTTACATTAAAGGAATATGTTACAGGAGAGCCGTCGGATCCGGAAGAGAGAAGGTCAGGCAAGAAGAGCTGGGAAGAGGAAGAAGAACGTTATGATATCCTCGATCCTTACGGCGCCGTCCAGGTCACGTATGACTCCTGCGCCCGGGAGATCGAGGAGCTTATGAGAAAACTTGCATCCTTGCTGGAAAGGGAAGAGAAGAGATGAAGATCGCCATCGGAAGCGACCATGCGGGCTTTGAGCTAAAGGAATCGCTCAAGGATTATCTGGAGGATCAAGGCCTTTCCGTGACGGACCTGGGGGCGAGGGGTGCTGAGCCTTCCGTGGATTATCCCGATTTTGCGGCTCTCGTCGCGGATGGAGTCAGCAATCGCACTTACGAGAAAGGAATTCTGGTCTGCGGCTCAGGAGTGGGCATGGAGATCGTTGCGAACAAGTTTCCCGGGGTCAGGGCCGCTCTTTGCGGCAGCACGGAAAGCGCCAGACTTTCAAGGGAGCACAATGACGCGAATGTCCTCACCCTGGGAGGCCGCACGACAGGGAAAGCCGACGCCATTGAGATCGTCAAGACATGGCTTTCTTCGCAATGCACGGAAGAGAGGCATCTTCAAAGAGTCCGGAAGATTGAAGAAATCGAGAGGAGAAACTTTTATGGCAGTGGTCCTGGTTGACCATCCCCTTGTCCAGCACAAGCTGTCCATCCTCAGGGACAAGCGAACAGGCCCCAAGGAGTTCCGTGAGCTTATTGAAGAGTTGTCCTCATTGATCGCGTACGAGGCGACCCGGAACCTTTCTCTTGAGATGACCGATGTGGAGACCCCGCTGGAGGTGGCCCATTGCAGGCAAATCTCCGGAAAAAAGCTCGGTTTGATTCCAATCCTGAGGGCGGGGTTGGGCATGATCGGAGGAATCCTGAGACTGGTTCCTGCGGCAAAAGTAGGCCATCTCGGTATGTACAGGGATCCCAAGACCCTGCAGCCGGTTGACTATTATTACAAGATTCCCGAGGATCTTCCTGAAAGGGATATTTTTTTACTGGACCCCATGCTGGCGACCGGGGGCTCAGCCGTTGCATCGGTCAAGTTCCTGCGGGACAGAGGCGCCCGCACCATTACTTTTATGGGCATCATCGCATCCAGAGAAGGAATTCGGGCCTTGCAGGAAGCCGCTCCTGATGTGGATATTTATACTGCCGCCATAGACGAGGAGCTGAATGACCACGGATACATCGTTCCAGGACTGGGAGATGCAGGGGACCGTCTCTTTGGAACAGAATAGGTTAAGGTCAAGGAGAGCATCATGAGCAACATAGAATTCACCCGCAACTACACCGACCACAGTACAAACCAGGGGTTTCAGTTTGAGTTTTATTGCGATCGCTGCGGCACGGGATTCAGGACTCATTTTCAGGCCTCAGCACTCGGGGTAGTTTCGGGCGTCCTTGATGCTGCGAACAGCTTTCTTGGAGGCGTATTGGGCAAAGCCGCCGATCTGGGTGAGCGGGCTCGCTCCGCCACCTGGGAAAAGGCCCATGATGAAGCCTTCACCAGGGCCATGGAGGAGTTGAAACCCGATTTTGTTCAATGCTCCCGCTGTTCGTCCTGGGTCTGTCGCAAGAGCTGCTGGAACACGACCAAGGGCCTTTGCAAGAAATGCGCCCCCGACCTGGGCGTTGAGATGGCCGCAGCCCAGGCCAGCCGGACTGTGGAGGAGATCTGGGCTCACTCCAAGGTGGCCCAGGACGACAGGGAGATGCTGCAGGAAAAGAGTTGGCGCGAAGGGGTACGAGCCACCTGTCCAAAGTGCAACGCTCCCCTCGCCGCCAAGACCAAATTCTGCCCGGAGTGCGGCGAAAGTATCCAATCCCAGGCCCACTGCACGCAGTGCGGCGCCAAGCTCGGTGAAGGGATGAAATTCTGTGCAGAGTGTGGGGCGAAGGTCGGAAGCTAATATCGAAAAAGAGCCTGGATGCCCTTCAGAATGCCCTGGGCGACCTTCTTACGGTAATCGCCGCGGCGAAGCTTCAGCTCCTCCACCGGGTTAGAGATGAAAGCCACCTCCACAAGCACAGCGGGCATGTAGGTCTGACGTATGACGGCGAAGGATCTGTTTATGATCGTGAATCTCGGCTCTCCGATCGCCGGGGCAAGATGGGTCACTATTTCCCGGGCCAGGTCACCGCTCTGAGGATGGTAGAAGTAGACGAATGTACCTCTTGCTCTTCGTGCCTCGCGGATTGACGCCATCGCATTGTGATGGATGCTGATGAAGAGTTGCCCCTCATTTTTTTTCCCTATGTTGACTCTGGCTTCCAGTTCCTCCCTTGCGGTGGCTTGCGGGCTGGTAACGTCGGCATCGTTTTCGCGGGTCATTACAACCGAGGCGCCTGCTTTCAGGAGGAGTCTGCGAAGCTCCCGGGCCGTGTCCAGGTTCATGTCCTTTTCTCTGGTTCCATAGACACCGACGGCCCCGCTGTCCGACCCGCCGTGACCGGGATCCAGCACGATTCGGACCCCCTTGAGGGTTCGATATCCCTGATCATTCAGAGAGGGACGAATGTCCAACAGGAGGTCATTGTTCTCATAGGACAGGGAGTAGCCTCCCGGGACGTGCCGGGAGAGAGTCACATACACTCGGGTCAGGTCTGAATCAGGTTGGTCCACCTGAATCTGTCTCACATAAGCATCCTTTATGTCATAGACCGTCTCGAAGAGTGAGGATGTGCAGCCGGGAAGCTCCAGAACAAGGGCAGGGGGGTCGAGAGTCTGCCGGACAAGATAGGCGCCCCGCTCTCCCAGGGTAATGCGGATTCGGATTCGGTTCTTCTCTGCCGTTGCGCGGATCATGGAAAGGACCGGCCTCGAAGGCCACACGCCAGAAGGGGCCGGGCGACACCCGTCCTGGTGGAGAAAGCCTGCTCGGTCCCCGGCCAGGAAGACCTTGTACCACTGGCCCGTCTTCCCGATGATCCGGAGGCGGACCGAGGAAGGCAAGTGAGCCAGACGAATGAAATCCTCACCAGGGCCTCCCCGCAGGATTGCATCATTTCTAGTTGTGCTCCCGACAAGAACCGAGGCATCCGGGATCACGGAAATTTTCCCCGGCGCCTTGCCGGTGGTTTCCCCGCCACCGGTCCTGAGATGGAAGGTCACTTCAGCCTGATCGAGAATGGGGAAAGCCGAAAGCTGGACCGCCCCCGTGTAAGACCCCGGGCGGTCCGGCGCCTCCGCCATGGGGAATTCTTTTCCACCTGATATCTGGAAAACGGCCGATCCCCCCGGCGCCCCCCTGAAGGAAACCCAAAGAGTGTCTTTCTGCTGAAGCAACGTATCCGAAGCGGGCTCAAAGTCGCTTAAGGCCGTCTGTGCCTGAACTGTTCCGGCGAGGAAGATCACAAGACAGATGAGCAGGGATAAGAATCGCTTCATTTCAAGTTTCTTTGTTTTTTGCATTATTCTTAAGTTTGTTCGGGTTTCTCCCTTCTCCTGGATTCTCCTTTCAAGGGGTTTCCTCTCACTATCGGCACTCCGGCGTCCAGTGGTTCGGCGCGGCCGATAGGGTGTAAGCAAAGGGGTGGTTCGTTTTCGGATCTCCGGGACGACTCGCGCGATTCTCGCCATTCTCCGATGTAAGGGGACCTGCGCTCCATACAAGAGGGAACCGTTTTCTCCACTGATACCGCAATGGCTTGCCTGTTGCCGGGTCAGTAGGAACCCGTTGCTGCCCTGCATTCTTCGCAGCTTCTTCCAGGGATGTTGGGTAGCGACCTTTCTCGCGGCGGTATAGCTTAAGGCACCCGAGCGCCAGCAGAGCCTGGCGATCCGCGGTGAGGCAGAACATGTGGTAGGCAGAGTGAGCCAAACGCTCGTCCTGGTAAACTTCGACGAGGTAATTGCGCGCAAGCCATTGGTCAGGTGTGGGGGAGAAACCTTCCTCCAGGCAATGCTTCTGTGCCGACCGTAGTCTGTGGAGATCCCATTGGTCCGCGGCAATGTGCAGCTCAAGGGACAGTTTTCTTACCCGAGCAATAACATTGTTGTAAGTGCGAGCCCCGAGACCTGGCGGAAGGCCGGGCTGTTCATTTGCTCCGAGGCCCGATCCCAGCAAGTTCACTTCAGCCGTGTAAACCCCTGTATCGAGCCAACACTCTGCCAGTATTGAGTTAGGGAGTGCTCGCCGCTCCACTGCCTCCAGGTTTCCGAGCGCCTTTCGCAAGTCTTTTGCCGTGAGCGCATCAGCTTGGAGCCATCTATAGATGTCCCCGACAGGCGCGGATTGCGCCCGTATTGCTATCGTCGGGTGAGCCAGTGGAAAGCGCGGATGACACATGTCCTGGCTCAGTCTGAAAGCATCCAGATAGAACGCAAACGCCTCCGACAGTCTGCCCGCGAATTCCAGCTCGTTCCCTCTCAAGCAGGCGATGTAGCTCAGAGATTCCAGATCGTCAAGGTCAGCTTGATTCGCCCAGGCTTCACTGCGCTTAGTATGGAACTGACATTCAGGGAGTGATGTGGCCTGGTGGAGATGTTTCAGCGATAGATCACAAGCTTTCAGGTACTCTCTAACCGATGATGGCGACAACTTCCCATCTTCAGAGGCGAATGCAGTTTCCAGCTCCTTTGAGGGAATCGGTCTGGGCAGGTACTCAAGAGCTTTCTTGTATTCTATTGCTGCATTCCGGCTTTTTTCGACCTCAGGCAGGGGAGGCAATGAGGAAGACTTGATCGTGAGGGGAGGAGGCACGAGAAGGTACCATAGGATCAACGCTGGTGCGAATACGACCACTGCAGCTCCCATGACCGCGAGAACGGTCATAGGCCACGGGAAAGTGGAATGAGCAGATTTCTTCAGTGTCGCCTCTCCTGTCTCACATGCCGCCTCTGGCCTCATCGGCAAACCGGCTGAAGCCTCTCGCAAGCCGTTCGAGATCGTCGTTTCCCACGAGTTTTATGAACTCAGTTCTCCCGTCAATCTTGTCCTATCACATATTCCATTTTCGTAGCAGAGCCTCCCCCTGAAGGGGACGAAATCCTGACAAGGCATTCAAGAAAATTGAGCTTTTTTTGAGTCTGCGTCTTGAAACAGGGTGCATAAGAGAAAATCGCAAGGGGGGGGTAAGGATGTCAGGCAGCATTTCGCCGGTGTCCGAGGTGCGGGAAAAGACGGTGGACCTCGTTCATAAGGCAGGGGAGACCGCGCTACAGGTTCTCGACCAGAAAAACAGGGATGGACTTGTTGCAGACGGAGACAAGGTCACGGTCTCTCCCCTGGCATCTGCCGCTTCTGCGGAGGATTTGGATTCCTTGCATCAACTCTCTGCCTCCTTTCTGGGCCAGGCAACCGGGGCGGATCAGAGTTCTCCTAATGGATTGATCCCTCCCCCTAACTATCCGGAGGCTGTTACCAGGAATTTCGGGGATGTAAACAAGTATCTTGTCAATGTCCAGGTCCCGCCTGAGGTGCAGGCACAGGGTCAGGCTGCCGTCAATGACTACAAAATGAAACAACTGTCGCAAGCCCTTCATGACAAGATTTACAACGCGGATGGCACTTACCGCTCGAACGCGCCTTTCACTGATGCCGATGCGGGTCAAACTCTGTATATGGCGGCCGCGGATCTCAGCTTCAAGCAGACCTTTGCCGAAAATCCCAGGCCCACGGATATTTTCTTGTGGCAGAACAGAACCGATGCAGATTGGATCAAAGACTCCCGTTTCAAGGAGAAGTGGAATGATTCCTTCGTGCAACTGGCATCATCCGCCATAATGAGCCGGAAATTCGGAGACTACGGGTGGCACCCCCTTTATCAGGATGGGACCGAGAATCAATCGTCTCATTTCCAAATGGCCATGAACGGGACTTACTGGCTCATTGACAAGCTGGGTCCCCTTGCAGGCTCATCCGCCGCTTGGGCTGGAAACATTCAGCACGAGTATCAGGGACCAGGGCCCAGTGTCCAGGATTTCCTGAATTCGCAGCTTGCAATCTCCATGACGTCCCGAATGTACACCGATTCGAGCTATTCACCCGTCAATTTTGCCCAGGATTGGGGCACGAACATCCGCACAGGCTGGCCTTATTCTTCGCCACAGTACAACTTCAACATCGCCGACCCTGCACTTGTCCCGATTCTTGGGCTGCCCATTGCCGACGTGGACCGAAGCAGATACCCTCATTAGTTCGGTCTCCAAAAAGGGAAATATCGGCCAGGGTGGGAAAATACCCCGTAGAGAAAGAAGTTCTCTCGCGAATCGGGAGGGGTTATGCCTGATCTCACCTTGAGCATCCTGCGCTTTGCTTTTTTGGGCATCATCTATCTTTTTGTTTTCGAGGTTTTCCGCCGATTTCACAGGGACTTGCTGGGGGTGTCCTCCGGTGGACGATACAGGCTCAGGGTCCTTTCCTCCAAGGCCCCCGGCCTTACGGCAGGGGATCACTATGACCTTCTCTCCGTCACGATGTTGGTGCGCTCCGAGCAATGCCACATAAGGATCGTGGATCGGATGGTGTCCGCCTCCCACTGCAGAGTGACCTGTGATCGTGGCAAGTATGTGCTCACAGACCTTGGAAGCACAAATGGGACCCTCCTGAATGGAAAACGGGTGAAAAGGCCGATTCCCTTGAAAACCGGGGACCGCCTTCAGGTCGGTGAGGTCCTTTTCGAGGTAACACCCATCGTGGACGGGGTTCTTACAGTGTCAGGAACTCGTTAGCAAACAAATGGCCATGAATTTTGCCTTTCCCCTGCTCCTCCTTGCCGCGACCTTTCCTCTGGGTCTCCTGATCCTTCACGGGGCGAATCCCCGTTTTGAGGTGACCTGGCAACTGGCTGCTTTCCCCTCGTTGCCGATCCTCTTTTTCGCTCTCATTTCATTCGTCTCTGCCCGTCAGGGAAGGAGGGGAGACCTGCTCCTCGTCCTGGTTCCATCCTTCCTGACCGGTCTTGGGCTCCTTGTTGTGGGAAGGCTCCGGCCCGATCTCGTCCATCGCCAGTTGCTGTGGGCGCTCTTGAGCTATGGGGGAGCCCTGGTCGCATACCTTCTCTTGAAGGATTATCGAATTCTGAATCGCTTTCGGTATCTCTCGATTCTCTCCGGCGTCGTGCTTCTCGTCCTTGTGGCCCTTTTCGGGACGGAGGTGAACGGCGCCCGCCTGTGGTTGACCGTTGCCTCCTTTCAGTTCCAGCCGGGCGAGCTTGTCAAGTTGCTGGTTGTGATCTTTCTGGCCAGCTACCTTGCCGAGTACAAGGAGCTGATCGGTTTATACCCGGTCGGGGGGGGAAGGCGACGGTTTCCTCTGGCGATGCGTTTGGGTTCCGTTCGTTATCTCTTTCCTCTGCTTGCCATGTGGAGCCTGTGTCTTCTGGTCCTGGTTCTGCAGAAAGACCTGGGAATGGCCCTCCTTATGTTCTCCGTTTTTTTTGGAATGCTTTACATTACGACCTGGAGGGTGGACCTGATCTGCGCGGGGGCGGTCAGTTTCGCGGCTGGGGCTGTCTTTTGCTATCGCCTTTACCCCCACGTGGCCGTCAGGATCAATACCTGGCTTGATCCCTGGAAAGACCCGCTGGGAACCGGGTTCCAAATCCTGCAATCTCTTTTCTCCATCGCTCATGGGGGAATGTTGGGGACGGGTCTCGGAAAGGGGGCACCTGACTACATTCCAGCGGTGCATACCGATTTTGTGTTTGCCGCGATCAGCGAAGAGTTG
Source organism: Armatimonadota bacterium (assembly GCA_016183865.1). GTDB lineage: Bacteria > Vulcanimicrobiota > JACPDT01 > JACPDT01 > JACPDT01 > JACPDT01. Next base: position 21,429 of record JACPDT010000049.1, read on the forward strand.
GGATTCCTTGGCGGCGCGGCGGTCCTGCTTCTGTGCATGTTCTTCGCCCAGAGATGCTTCAAAGCGGCCCTTCGCAGTCGAGACGATTTTGGGAAGTTCCTGGCTTTCGGGCTCGGGATAACCTTTGCAGCCCAGTGCCTGATTGTTCTCGGCGGAGTGCTGAAATTGATCCCCCTGACCGGTATTACGCTGCCTTTTGTCAGCTTCGGGGGAAGCTCTCTTGTGACGAACTTCCTGCTTCTGGCGATCGTGGCGCGGATATCGGAGAATGCAGGGATTCCGTCCCTTTCCACATCGCCGGGATTTGAATCGCAATGGGGCGGCCAGGTCGCCATGCGCAGGTTTGCCTTTCTCGTTCTCCTTGGTTTCCTGCCTGTTCTGTTGGGTTCGGCGTACTGGCAAGTCCTGAAGGGGGAAGAGCTTTCCGTCCACAAGCTGAATCCAAGATCCAGAGAGAATCTCCTGTTAAGAGGGAAGATACTGGATCGCAACGGTAACATTCTCGCTGAAAGCATAGAGACAGTGGATGCCCCTGACGGTATCAGGAAATACCCGGGGGGCGAGGCGTTCGGGCCTTTGATCGGCTATAACCACATCCGATACGGCCTCGCGGGTGTTGAGGCATCCTGCAACTCATTCCTCCTGTCGGCTTATGGGCACTCCTGGCCGGAGATCCTCAAGAAAACGATGAGGCTTCCCGTCCAGGGTAGATCGGTGATCCTTACTGTGGACAGGGGCCTTCAGGTCAAGGCTTATGAAAGCCTGAGGGGTCGGCGGGGGGCGATTGTCGTGATGAACCCGAAAACGGGTGAGATTCTGGCAATGGCGTCGGCGCCGGGCTTTGATCCCAACAGATTGGATCAGACTTGGGATTCCCTTGTGAAGGCGGAGTCCTCCCCTCTAATAAACAGGGTTGTGCAGGGTCTGTATCCTCCCGGGTCTACTTTCAAGGTTTTCACATTGGCATCGGCCCTTGATGCCCACAAGATCGCCTTGGAGGATCGGTTCACCTGTCAAGGCAGCTACAGCTTGGGAAGCTACGTGATCCATGATTCAGGCAGCATAGCCCATGGGAGTCAGGATCTGGCCACCTGTCTTTCCAATTCCTGCAACATCGCTTTTGCCCAAATCGGCCTTAGACTTGAGATCAACACGTTTTACGACTATGTTCGGCGATTTCATCTGCTTGAGCCGCTGGAGGATGGAATCTCCCTGCTTTCCGCCCATTTCCCGAGAAAGCGCGCCATGACCGATGGAACGCTAGCGCAAAGCGCTTTCGGACAAGGAGAGGTCACAGTATCTCCACTTCATATGGCCTGCATCACTTCCGCCATCGCCAATAACGGCATACTCATGCGGCCCTTTGTCCTCAAGGGTCAAGTCGTGAATGAAAAAACGGAAATCGAGCCCCCTCCGGGTGAGTGGGGCCGCCCCATCTCTTCCGAGACGGCGGATCAGGTGCGGCAGATGATGGAAAGGGTGATCACATCGGGCACCGGCTGGAGGGCGGAGCTTCCCGGGGTCAAGGTGGCGGGGAAGACCGGGACAGCGGAAAATCCGCACGGGCCGCCTCATGCCTGGTTTGTCGCCCTTGCGCCTTCTGATAGTCCCCGGGCCGTTGTTGTCGTTCTTATCGAACAGGGTGGCTACGGAGGAGAGGTGGCGGCCCCCATAGCCCGGGAGATGCTTAAGGAGGCTCTCAAGATCAAGCTTCAAGATTAACAAATCGTTCATATGAAAAATCGGGTCGTGAGCATTTTGTGAACCCCAGGTGACGGCCTTGAGAGACCGAGGAAATACAATGAAGGCGTAGACAAGGAAGAAGGAGGCTGTCTTTGTGCTGAGCCGTAACCTGCAGTTCCTTTCCACGGATCTGTGCCGCAGTCTGGTGATGGGTTCAGTCGAGACGGCACGCCCCTCCTCATCGGTCGGAGAAGGGACCGATTTCACATCCATCTTGGCTGAGACAGAGGCGAAGACCGAGAAGAAGAAGAAACGCCCCTCTCCGGAAGCTTTCAGCCTCAAGGAGACCCCCACCTGGGTTCAATCTCAGAGCTTTCAATTCCAAAAGGGGGTCAATGTGCTCCAACTGGTGCAAAAGCTCCCCTCGGAAATCTCGGATGACCGCCTGGATATGACCGCTTTCTGAGGCGGAACCGGCCTCAGGAGTAGGGAACTTGCTCCCCCGCGATCTAAAATCTCATATTGGAGCCTTTCTGGAACTTGATTGTCACACCGGTCAGTGAGAGAATCGGATCAGAGAAATGCGGAACAGGAAGGTGTGCATCCATGAATACACTGTCGGCAGAGCCTTTGAAGTCAGTCGCTACTCACCCGTCTCCATGGTCCCAGGTGAAGGCGGAATCTTTGGATCCGGAGCGTGCCCTTTTTCTTGGAGGCGTGCGGGCGGGTGTGGGCACGTTGGATTTTTACGCGGGCTCGCTGGCAGCCCGGGACCCGGGGGCCCTCGGAGCCGTTGCAGGGCTCGGGATCCTGCAGGTTGTCGGCGGGGGAGTCGAGTGCATGTTCGGAGTTATGGAGGGGAAGAAAATGACAGCCATGCAGGGTCTTGGAGACATGATAGCCGGCGGAGGGCTCCTGGCGGCATCGGTTCCGGTGGTCCTGATCGGTGTCGGAATGGCCTCCCTTGGAACTGTGGGCGACATGTTTCTGAATAGCGAGAAATGACAGGGCTGTGAATTTTTGCACGGATTTAACCATGTAAACCTTGAAGTTCACTCGATTTTCGCGGATAATGAAAGCAGGCAGAGAATTCTAGCAGGGCATAGGCCCAAAAGGAGAACGTCATGATCCTAAGCGGCGGGAGTTCATTTTTCACGTATGGTCCATCAAAAGGAGCCATCGTCAATATGACGAAAAATACTTGTGGCGGCTGGGTTCCGAGCGGATCCACGGCCGGCTGCGGATCGAACATGGGGGTAAGCTATGGCGGTGGCTGCGGAAGCGCAATCAGCCAGAACAGCAAGAAATGGCCTTTGAAGAAACCTTCATCTTCATGCTGATGCCTCTTGCAAAGCACTCCTTGTGGAGTCACGATAATAGATGAGCAGGTATGTGGCGAGAAACGAGTTTTTCGGCTGCCTCATCTTTGACAGGGAAAACAATAACTACATTCCCTTTGACAGTGAAGCCACCCGCTTTTTTCGTTCAGGCGCCCTCAGAGAACCCACGGAAGAAAAGGAAAAGAGAAATTTCACAGATTTTGTGAATTCCTGCAAAGCTCTGGGCATTCTGGATGAGCGGGAGAAGTTCCCCCATCCCTGGCTGGATAACCGAACAAATGACGATTTTCTGTCAGCCCCCTTGAAAATCAGCCTGAACATCACTTCTGACTGTAATCTCAGATGTCGTCATTGCTATGCCCTGGCGGGCGGAACCGATGAGAAAGGGATGGCCTTTGAGAGGCTCAAGCATCTTGTGGATGAAATGGCCCGTAACGGCGTATTTCTGCTGTCCATCAAGGGAGGGGAGCCTTTCTCTCACCCCGCTCT
>JACPDT010000049.1:24991-35032 GCA_016183865.1 Armatimonadota bacterium
ACGGAAACTCTGGAATATGCCGCAGAACAGGGGCTTACCACCACTATAATCACAAATGGAACGCTCATCGCCGAGAGTGAGGCGAAGAGACTGAATGACACCTCCCTTGCCTATATCACACTCAGCCTCGATGGCGCGGACCGAAGGGTTCATGAGTACATACGGGGGAAGGGAACCTTTGCGCGGGTTCTGCATTCTTTTGAGCTTCTTAAGACCCATTTCCGGCGCCCTGCTTTTCTTTACTTCACAATCAGCAAGCTCAATTCCCACCAGATTCCCGAGATGTTCTCCCTGGCTGCACGGATGAACTGCGACGGGATCCGCTTCAGACCCGTCCTCCCTGTCGGAAGAGCCGTCAGGCACGGGGATCTCCTTCTGGGGCGCCAGGAATACAGGGAAAGTCTCCAGAAGATTCAGGAGCTCGCCTCTGATTCCTCTATCGGTGTGGATATTCCCCGTTCAGACTCCCTCTGCTCGGACAAGGAGACAGTGATCAATTACGATCTTTACAGCAATTTTGGCTGCATCGCAGGAAACACCTTCATTCACGTTGATCCTCACGGAAATCTATATCCCTGTCAATATTTGGAATCCCCGGATTTTGCCGCAGGTAATCTCTTCACATCATCCCTCAGGCATGTGTGGGACACAGCCCCCATTTTTCGCGTTTTTCGAACCTTTGAAGGGAATCCCAAGTGTCTTTCCTGCGAACTCTTCGCGAATTGCAAGGGCGGCTGCAGGGCAAGACCCATCCTGTTCGGTGATGACATGAACGCTCCCGATCCGTGGTGCAGCCGCGCGGAGGAATGAAGGCCCTTGTCCCGAAACACTTCAGAGTGGATAGAAGCAACAAATACCGTGCTTTGACAGTTCTTCTCTGGCTACTTCTCCTCCTGTGGGTTGCGGTCATGGTTCCGCTGCTTTACCGGCTGCAGCCTTTCTCAGTGCTCCTGGTTCCCATTCCTCCCGTCCTGTTCATTTTTGCCGGCAAACTGGAAAAGACGAACAAGCTCCTGGCGCAAAAAGCGGATGAGCTGGCTCGGCTTTCGGAAGCAAGCGGAATACTGGGACAGGGCATCACGCCGGCCGAGACTGAGGAGAACCTCAGGCGGTCTCTGGCTGTGGCTGTCCCGCGGGTCCCTTGTGCCCCTGTGCTCTCGTCCGGAATCCCGCTTTTCCGTGAGAAGGGAAGCCCCCTCGGATCCGGTGGGGAGGGAGGGGGTGGGGCATCAACCCACGAAAACGGCGCCGGAGCGAGCATCGCCATAAAGAGCGGCGAAACCCTGCTCGGAACCATTCAATGTCGCGGACGCCTTACGAAGGAAGAGCGCATTCTGGCTGACACAGTCGCAAATCAGGCTGCAGTCCGTCTCCAAAACGCCCTCCTGTACGAGACTCACGTGCGTCTCGCTTCCATTCTGTCCCAGGAGAACAGCAGGCTTGAGGCAGCTTTCGACAACCTGGCTCAGGTGCACAAGATGGAGGCAATGGGTTTGATTTCTATGGAGCTTGTCCGCGAAATACGCGCGCCCTTGGAAGAGATAAGTAAAGGCGCTCAAGGGCTTTCGGGAATCATCACCGACCCCGAGGATCGGGATTGCCTCCGCCTGGTCCACGAGGGGGTGCGTCGTTGTCTGGTCATTGTGGAGAAAATGGCTCATTACACTGCCTCTGACGGAGAGGCGGCCGTCCCCGATAGCCACCAATGCCGCGCAGATGTCGGCTCGGTCCTGGACTCAGCTTTGAGAACACTTGAGGCGAGAACCAGGGTCCAGGGCATAACGGTTGTCCGATCCTTTGATGCCTCTCTGCCGCCAGTCGAGGGAGATCCTTCCGAATACCATCAGGTGTTTCTGAATCTTCTGCAAAATGCCCATGACGCACTCGGGGGTTTGCCGGGGGGACGGATAGAGGTCGCCGTCAAGGTTGAAGCAGGTCATGCGCTGGTATCGTTCCGTGATAGTGGTCCCGGGGTTCCGCCTGAAATTCGATCTCGGATTTTCGACCCGTTTTTTACGACGAAAGATGTGGGCAAAGGGACTGGGCTGGGTTTGTCCATCTCCCTGGGTCTTCTCAAGAAAAACGGCGCCGATCTGGAGCTTCTTTCGGGACACGGCAATGGGGCCGAATTCCTGGTTCGAATTCCCATTTCCCTCCCTCAAGATGGGAAAGGACCGCCCTCGTGACACCCCTGGGAACTCGGGAACGGTGTTTTGTCCTTCTGGTCTTCGCGTTGGGGACAGCATTGATGGCGTTCTTCTGTTACCGGACAGCATGGGATTTGGAAAAGATCCGGGGGCTTTCGATATTCACAGCTTTGGCCGTGATTGCGTTGAGACCGCCCCTGCTCGGGAAGAGCGGGGGACTGACCTTGTTCACAGAGGACGCGGTTTGTATGGCCGCAGTCCTGTTATTTGGACCTGGCCCTGCCTCGCTGCTTGGCTTTCTGGTCTACGGCGGGAACTATTTGGCAGCCCGAAAGGGCCTGTTCGAGACTCTCTTCAATTCCGGCCAACTCGCCCTGTCGCTGGCTGTTTCCGGATCGGCTTACATCGCGGTGGCCGGGGGAGAGTGGGTCAAGTCGCAGCCACTGCATTTCCTGGGATTTGCGGCTGCCGCGGTTACGTACTTCGTGGTCAATTCGCTCCTGGTAGCCACCATCGTGAGCCTCGCCGAGCATCATACCTTCGCTTCCACGTGGCTTACCCTGATTCAAGCCCCCACGCCCGCCATCATGGTCCTGGGCGCCCCCCTTGCTCTTCTTTATAGATACGAGCCCTGGTCAATCCTGCTTGTAATCGTTCCTTACCTTTTTGTCTATTTTTCTTTCAAAGCCAGGGCGACAAATCTTGAGCTGGATCGCCGGGTAGGGGAATTGGAGAGGATATCGTGGGCCAGTGAGAATCTTGGCGCCACGCTCAATCGTCAGGACGCCGTTCAGGTAATCCATCGAATACTGGCCGACATGTTCTCATTTGACCGAATGGAGATTTGGCTTGAAAGGAACGGGATTCGAGAGTTGATCCGTCACGATGACAAGGTGGCCTTTGTTTCGGATATTTCGCTCTTTTGGAAAGTCCTCGCAGACCAGAGGGCGCCTTTCATTGTTCATGATATTCGAAAGTACCCTTTTCCGGGCCTTGCGCTGAAACAAGGGAGTCTCTTGCTTTTTCCACTCTTGATGGAATCGAGACCCTGGGGGACGATTCTTGTTTACACGGATCAGGCGAACCGGTATACCGCGGAGGCTCGAAAAGCGGCATCGGCTCTTGCCGGACCCTTTTCCGCTTGTTTGAAAAATGCGGAGTTGTATGAAGCGATACGACGAGTGGGCGGGGAGCTGACTCAGGTGAACAGCCGGATCCAGATTGCGCAGCATCAGACCCATCAGGCTTCCAAGGCGGCTGCCTTCGGACAACTGGCTGCCGGAGTCGCCCACGAAGTCAATAACCCCCTTGTGGCCGTCCTTGCAAATCTGCAGTTATTGCAAATGACTACCGGCATCCCGGCACGGGACACCCTCACAAAGCTCATAGAACAGGCGGATTCTTGTCGCGGAGTTGTGGAACGCCTCTTGCGCTACTCCCGAAAATCCCTTGACAGTCCTTTGCCGGCGGATCTTGCCTTGCTGACCCGGGAAGTGTCAGGGCTCTTGAGTCATCCTTTGCGAGCGCTGGGAATCGAGCTAAGCTGTGAGGTCGGGTCCTTTCCGGCCTTTCCCTGTGTGGAGAACGCTCTGTCCCAGGCGCTCACGTATGCGGTCCTGGCCGCCAAGGAGATTCTCCTGAGCCGCCTGCCTGAAGCTGCTTCCATAAAGGTAAAGGGCCAGGGAGGGTCGAAAGAATTGTGCCTTGAGGTTGTGCACAATGGGGACTGCCAGGGGCTTCACGGCAATCTTGATCCGGTTTGCTCGCGGCTTTCCCTTTGTGAAGGGCTGATCAAGGGGCAGGGCGGCGAGTTTTTTTCTTCTTTCGCGCCGGGCGAGCCTCTTGTGAGGATCACATTTACTGTCGGGGAGGGTGCGGTTCCGAATGGTCAGAAGAATACTGGTGATTGACGATGAAGATGTCGTTCGCCAGACGATCGAGAAAGTGCTGAAACGGTCCGGTTTCGATGTGGCTCTGGCCAAGGACGGCTTTGATGCTATAGAGAAGGTGAAAACCGGCGCCTTTGACTTGATTTTGTGCGATGTTCGCATGCCGGGGATGGACGGCATCGAGACCATCGCCACAGTGCGAAAAAGTCAGCCTGCCGTAAAGGCGATCGTCATTACAGGCTATGCTTCCGAGGATGCGCCTGTGAGGGCCATACGGGCGGGTGTTTCAGATTATCTTTACAAACCTTTCAATCTGGATGAGCTGGTTGGGAGTGTGAAGAAAGCCCTCTCCATGGCGCCCGATTCCTCCCCGCCGGTGTTGAGCTCTGAGCAGATTCTCGAGCTCCTGGCGAGGATCTCAAGGTCTATGGAAGAACGCACTCCCTATCTGGCTGCTCATTCGCAACGAGTCGCCCAATGGTGCGCAGCCATAGGAAACAAGCTTTCCTTTTCCCAGGAGCAGTTGAGGCATCTTCAAATGGCTGCTCTCCTCCACGACCTGGGTCAGTTGAATGTTCCGGAGGAGGTGATTGGGAAGGCAGGACCTTTGTCGGATCACGATCGAGAGATGGTCGAGAAGCATCCCGCGGCTTTTCAGGATTTCATCGCAGGGGTTCCGGGAGTGGAGGAAGTGGGCCGGATCGTGAGGCACCATCACGAGCATTTCGATGGCTCTGGGTATCCGGACAAGTTGCGGGGCACCGAGATTCCTTTGGAATCCCGAATCATTGCCGTTGTCGAAGCCTATGATGCCATGATATCGGAGAGGGCTCATAGAGCCGCTTTTTCTCATGAGGAGGCAACAGCCATTCTGGAGGAGCAGGCGGGAAAGGAGTTTGATCCCGATGTTGTCAGGGTTTTTCTGGAAATAGCGTCAGAAGAAGCTCCAGGCGAAGAGGTAGGGCTTCAGGCAGCGCTTCACGCGGCTCGGGAAGACCGAAGCCCTCATCAGGGAGAGATGCTCCTCGCCCTTGGCGACATGTACAGGGAATCCGCCGAAACCCAGGTTGCCGAGGAAGCATACAGAGAGGCGATTCGAACTTTGGAGGAAGCTGGAGACAGGAGCGGGGTCCTGTTGGGGCTGCTTTCCCAAGGATTGCTCTACTGGAAAACGGGGCGACTCAACGACTGCGCCAACGTTGCTCGCGAAGCCGTCTCTTTGGCTGCGGACGTGGACGAGCACACGAGAGGAAGGGCCTTCACCCTTGGAGGACTTTTCCACGCCGAGGCAGGCGAAAGAGACAGGGCTGTCGAGCTGCTCCAAGAGGGCAAGGCCATATTCGAGAGATGGGAAGACTGGCAGGAGGAAGCGAGGGTACTCTTCTATCTCTCGTCGCTCGCGCGCGATAAGGATTCGGTAGAGGCCCGGAACTTACTGAAAAGAGGCGTGGATTTCCTTGGGGACCGCTCCTATTCGTTTGTCTCGGGCAAAGAAAAGGAGTATCTGCGCCCCCTGTTCCAGTGGGGAAAATCCCATTCCACGGCGACGGAGCGGCTCCTTCTCGAACTGGGGGATGAGGCGCCCGGAGCAAGAGGAGAGCGCCCACCTCTGAAACTGTTTCTCCTGGGAAGCTTCAGGGTTGCCCGGGGGGATGAGTTCGTAAAAGACGAGATCTGGAAATCCAAAAAGATAAAGGCTCTCCTTGCTTTTTTGGCGATTCACAAAGCCCGGGGCGCAACAGAAGAGAAGCTCATGGAAACCTTTTGGGCGGACAGCTCCAAGAGCGGGCTGTACATGGCCATATCAAGGCTGCGAAAGGCTCTGGAGCCTGAGCTCCCAGAGCCTGCGGCTTCAAGGTACGTTGTGCACGAGGGTCCATACTACCGCTTCAATACGGAGTTGCCTCATTGGGTTGATCTTGACGAATTTCGGGAACACCTGGAACGGGGAAAATCGGCTTATCAGAATGAGCAATTGGACTCCGCCCTTGTAGAGCTCCAACAAGCGGACAAGCTTTACCAGGGAGACTATCTGGAAGACCTGGGCTCCGATGATTGGCTCGTATATGACAGGGATCGCATCAGGCAGGAGTTTTTCGAGAGTTTGCTCCTTTTGTCCAAATGTTATGAGAAAAAAGAGAAATTCGATATCGGCGCAAACTATTGCGAAAGAATTCTGCGCCAGGAATCGTACAATGAGCCTGCCCATGTCCAACTGATTCGCTGTTATGCAAAACTGGGAAGGCGGGACGATGCGGTGCGCCAGTATCATCGCCTGAAAGACGCCCTGAGAAAAGAGCTCAATGTAACGCCCATGCCGGAAACAGAAGCTCTTTACTTGCAGGTGATTGACGGAGCTGTGGTCTGAAACCGGCCAGGCGCCGCCCCCCCGGGGCGGAGTTATTGCCAGTCGCTTCCCGGCCGCCAGGCATACGATTGCCAATCATCCTCGGGTCTCCAGGCATAGGACTGCCAGCCGTCTCCAGGTCGCCACGCATATGACTGCCAACCGTCTTCCGGTCTCCAGGCATAGGACTGCCAGCCGTCCCCGGGCCGCCACGCATATGACTGCCAATCCCCTTCCGGTCTCCAGGCATAAGACTGCCAGCCGTCTTCCGGTCTCCAGGCATAGGACTGCCAGCCGTCTCCAGGCCGCCACGCATAAGATTCCCAACCCTTGTCGCCCGGCGCCCACAGATTCGGATTCCAGTTGCCCTGTCCATCCTGGCTCCAGTAGACTTGTGGCTTCCATTGTCCGTCATCCTGCCACTGACCGGCCTGCTGCCAGGTTCCCTCTACATTGACATAGGGAGTCCATCTGCCGTCGTCCCACTTACCCGGCTCCCAGTGCCCGTCGTGCCACCGGCCGAAGGGCACATTTCCATCCTTGGAACGGTTTGCATAGTCCTGGAAATTGGCGGAGACATCATTGCCGACCTTATCTATGAATTCATCCCACCGGGTCTTGCCGGACATTTCCAGATTTTCGTATCCCACGGGCTTCACCTTGTCTGTGGGGAGAAACGCCGACAATCCGTGGGAGTCTCCCACCTGGAACATGGTGTCATCGCTCTGTTTGGCTATAACAGCCCCCTCGACGGAAGCCATGAGATCCCTGGCCCGCTTCTTGAGCTCCTCATCATCAATCCGATTGTACTTGTCATAATCCTGAAGGAGACGCTCGGAGAAGCGGTCCAGATTCTTCTCCACTTCCGGCATCCTGGTCAGATCAATGGCGGAGAGAGTGGGAATTGAGCCTGGCGAATTCTTTGTGGCCTCCACCATGCTTTTGGCGACTTTTTTTGCGTCCACATTTTTCATGTTCTTCAGTGACTCTTTTACTTCATTGGCCAGCTTGTCCACAGGAAGCCCTTTCATCAACTCCTGAGAGGCCACCATGACATCCGCCTTGCCTTTCAGTTGATCTGCAACCTCTGCGTGGGCCATGAGGCAACTGTCAAAGGCTACGATATCAACTTTGTCGTGGGTCGCCTTCTTGGTCGCATCGAAGGCCTGTCCCAACTCCGGAACGGTCAGCCGGTTTCCTGAGAAATCGTCCCCGCTCGTTCCTCTGGGGCCTGCGCCATGACCCGCGATGATCACCATGTTCTCCCTGGCATCGTAATTCTTCATGGACCAGGTCATGAAATCGGAAAGGGTCTTCTTGTCCCCCATATCGGTTTTGCCCAGATTCTGGACTTCCTGGAGCTTTCCGTCAGATGTGACAAAATACCGCTTCGCTTCTCCACCTTTTTCTTTTGAGCTGGCCTGGACCAGGATGTTTGTGTTTTCATCGGACCCCGTCCTGCGCATGCTTTTCAGCCGCTCCTGCATCTGCTTGTCCAGGTCATTGTTCCCGTTCAGGTAAACCAGGACATTCATTTTCTTTTCTCCCGGCTTCAGAGGAGCGTCATCCGGAACTCCGGCTTTCTTGAAAACGGCGATGGTATCGCCGTCATATATTAAATTCTTATCCTTGATGTGTCCCTTGTTGACCTCCATCAGCTTGTCTACTGATGTTCCGTATTTCTGGGCGATTTCGCTTAAAGTGTCCCCTTTTTGGACCTTGTAGTTTGTTGTATCTCCCTCTGGAGCAGGGTCTTTCGGCGGTGTCTTTCCGGACGGGGCCGGTTGGGTCGGGGTTACAGCCTTGTTCGGCTGACTATCAGGCGTGTTCTGAACCTGAGGCGTCGTGGCCCCTGCCGTGTTGTAGGTTGCCTGGGGAGTACCGGGTATCCCTTGTCCGGGTGACTGATTCTGCCGTAACATGGGAACCGCCGGATTGGTGGGGTATGCCGAAGCGGAAGCCGTCGTGGGGAGCCCGCTGGGGAAACCTCCTCCGGGATTCTGGGCGCCGAACGGCAGGTTTGCGGAAGGAGTCCGGTTTTCCTGGAGGCTCTCGCGCTCTCCTTCCAGATCCTCCACTTCTCCCGCCACATTGCGGGCGAGATCGCTCAACTGGCTGAGGTCGGAGGCTTGAACGTTTGTAGACACGCCGGCAAAGGCGCTCTGTTCCAGTTGCGAGAGGGTAACCTGTTGAAGGGCTTGAATCGAAGAGAAACGAGCTTCAAGAGTAGTCAATTGGTCGTCAATGGCCGATACTTTTTCTTCAGCCACAGGGATCACCTCTCCTCAACCCTTCTTATCCTTACTTGTATTATGACTCATCATTGAATCGAAGTCAATATACGGCAGGTTACGGTTGTTAACATATTATGAACAAATGGATATGCTGCTGTTCGAATATGCTCATTGTATGGCCTTCGCGTAACAAGCGTCTAACTGCGTGCTTACAGACCCATGTCCGGGACCGGACATTCGTTGCCGGATTGATAACTTTTGTTCGAAAAGGAATCAGGCAACGGTCGGTCGAACATACGTTATGGAAGAAAATGACGAGTGAAAAGAACGGAAGGATTCCGTGTCCTTCGAGACTCGGCGTGAGGCGTGTCGCCGTTTCGGCCGAAGCATTTCAGGTTTGTGTCCCCTTGTCGGCGGACACTCGCTTGCTCCGACAGGTCGGGTCATCTCTTGGTGTTGGCCTTGCCCAAGTATCGTTTCCGCTCATTTCCTCTTCTGATTGTTCTTTTGTGAGCCCTTACACGGCAATGCGTACCTCCGACGGTTGCTCTGTTTGAGGCATCGTATGTTTATAAGGAGGTGGCAGTTTTGGTAAAGGAGGAAAAAGAGAAAGTCATCACTACCCATCAGTTGCACGAGAAGGACACGGGTTCCCCTGAGGTGCAAGTCGCCCTCTTGACGGGCAGAATCAATCAATTGACGGAGCATCTCAAAGTGCACAAAAAGGACCATCATTCACGGAGGGGTTTGCTCATGATGGTCGGCCGCAGGAGAAGACTTCTGAATTACCTGATGAACACGGATATCCAAAGGTACCGTGCGTTGTTGGAAAAGCTGAATTTGAGAAGGTGAAAAAAATATGGCAGAATATGTGGAAAGGCAGTTGTTCGGCAAGACCTTTCGCATGGAGTCCGGAGACCTGGCGAAACAGGCGAATGGAGCGGTCATGGTTTCCATGGGGGAAACCGTAGTTCTTGTGACCGCCGTATGCTCCGAAAAGCCCAGGGAAGGCATTGATTTTTTCCCATTGACCGTGGACTATGAAGAAAAACTGTACGCAGCCGGAAAGATCCCGGGAGGATTCATCAAGAAAGAGGGGCGTCCCACGGAGAAGTGCATTCTCACGAGCCGTCTGATAGACCGCCCCATCCGTCCTCTTTTTCCGGAGGGCTTCAGGAATGATGTCCAAATCATTGGAAGCGTTTTTTCGGCAGATCCTGAGAACGATCCGGATATCCCCGCCTTAAACGGGGCGTCCGCAGCCCTGGTGATTTCGGACATCCCCTTCCAGGGACCCATTGGAGCCGTCCGAATCGGCCTTGTGGACGGAGAGTTTGTGGTCAATCCCACAGATACTCAACTGGAGAACAGCCTGTTGAACCTCGTGGTCGCCGGCACCCGGGAAAACATCATGATGGTGGAAG
>JACPDT010000293.1 GCA_016183865.1 Armatimonadota bacterium
ATCAAAACAGAGCCGTTGTGGCGGTGAAGAAGGAGATGGAAGAAGCCCAGCCCATGGATCGCCTCATTTGCGGAGACGTGGGGTACGGCAAGACGGAGGTAGCCTTGAGAGCCGCCTTCAAAGCCATTCAAGACGGGAAGCAGGTAGCCCTTCTCGCGCCGACCACCATCCTTGCTTCTCAGCACTATTCCACATTCAGAGAAAGACTTGCCACCTTCCCCCTCACCGTTGAGATGCTGTCAAGGTTCAAGTCCCCCAAAGAGCAGAAGGCGATCATCTCTTCCCTGACGGAAGGGAAAGTGGACCTTGTTGTGGGAACCCACAGGCTCCTTTCGAGGGACATCCATTTCAGGGATTTGGGTCTTGTCATCATAGACGAGGAGCAGCGGTTCGGAGTACAGCACAAGGAGAAGCTCAAGAAGCTGAAGGGTCTTGTGGATGTCCTTACGTTGACGGCGACGCCGATCCCGCGCACCCTCTATTTGTCCCTTGCCGGAATCAAGAACATGAGCGTGATCGAGACCCCTCCTTCGGGGAGACTCCCGGTAAAGACTTTTCTTTATCCCTCGGACGATCAGTTGATTCGTCAGGTGATTCTTCGGGAGCTGGATCGGGGGGGACAGGTCTACTATGTTCACAACCGGGTGGAAACGATAGAAGGGGCCGCTCTTCGCATCCGGCGTCTCGTTCCTTCCGCCCGAATCGCCGTAGGCCATGGACAGATGAGAGACGGCCGGCTGGAACAGATCATGCTGGATTTTATGGAAGGAGAGAGCGACATCCTCCTTTGCACCACCATCATCGAAAACGGGCTCGATATCCCCCGGGTGAACACCCTCATCGTGGAAGACGCCCAGAATTTCGGTCTGGCTCAGTTGTATCAATTGCGGGGGCGGGTGGGCCGATCCTCGGTGCAGGCCTATGCGTATCTCCTTTACCCACCCCACAAGCGCATCACGCCCCATGCGGAAAAGAGGCTGGAAGCCATACAGGAATTCACCGAATTGGGCTCAGGATACTATCTGGCCCTTCGGGACATGGAAATCCGCGGCGCCGGCAACATCCTGGGAACCCGGCAACACGGGCACATTGCAGCCATAGGTTTCGATCTGTATTGCAAGCTTCTCGCCTCTGCGGTTGCCGAGCTGAAAGGGGAAAAGGAAAAAATCTCCGAACCTATACCGCAGATTGATCTTCCGGTTACCGCCTTTGTGCCCGAAGAGTATGTAGCCGACAAGAGGCAGAAGATCTCCCTCTACCAGCGAATGGCGGAGGTTCGGGTTCTTGACGAGGTGGAAGACCTCAGGGAGGAGCTTCTGGATCGGCTCGGCCCGATTCCCGAGGAAGTGGAGACACTGCTCTCGGTACTCGCCCTCAGGTGCTTTGCGGCCAAACGGGGAATCGCCCTTTTCGCGGCCGGCGACCGGCAGATCAAGATCAAGATGAGCTGGGGACGGGGGGTAACCCTCCAGGAGCTGGAGAGACTCAGGAAACACCCCAACCTGAGATTGACGGTGAAACCGGATGTGCTCTTGCTCCAGCTCTTTCTTGAGCCTGGCCGGTGGGACGATTTTGCACGGGAGCTTATGTCTCGGTTCGATGAGGTGACAAGGTAGATGGTTTTCGGGTTCTTGCGGAAGACTCCCAAGAAAGAGGAGGAATCTCTTTCCATTACGACAGATGCCTGTGTTCTTTTTCTGGATGTGAGACACAAAGGAGAGCATCATTACCACTATTCCAAGCACGCCAGGGACGAGTTCCAGCGCAAGCTTTGCCGATTCCGCTCGGCAGTCATGGATGAGGTCCAGAAAGAGGGCGGCCTTGTGGTCGAGTTTGTCGGCGACGGCGCCCGGGCGGTCTTCGGCGTGACAAGAAGACTTTCAAACCCCGCGGGTGCCGGAATCAAGTCCGCCCGGGCCTTGCTCCTTCGCCTCAGCAAAGATCCATTCCACCTGGGAGCTTGCGCGGGAATCGCGTGGGGTACGGTGTGTTTTTGCCCTATCGGCTCTCCACAACGCCAAAGGCACAAGCTGCTCGGGGCGCCCTGCTTGATTTCCAGAGGGCTCTGCGCCTCCGCGGAACCTCACTCGATCCTCACGGACGAGCTCACGGCTTCCAAAGCACAACGCGATTTTGAAGTAAAGGCCATGAGGCCCGTGAGAATGCCGTGGAAGGAGGAGACAGTACCGGCATTTCAGGTACTGCTCAAAGGTTCCTGATATGGACAGAGTTTTCGAGATTCTTCCCACAATTCATCTGCCCGCAACCTTCCTGGCCGTGGACCATGTCAGCGTCCTTTGCGTCGGCCTTGAGAGCTTTCCCGCCATAGTGGAGCAGTTGACGCCGGAGCAGGCAGGGACACATTTGGGGCGCATCTATTCCAGGCTTGAGGAGATACTTGTCAGATACAATGGGGAGATAGTGGACTATTGGGATGGGAATACCTGGGTCCTTTTCGGCAGAAGCTTTAGTGTCACGAATCCCGCCATGGGCGCCCTGAGGGCTGCCTGGGAGATTTACAACTCCCGTGGAGACCTGTCACTGAATCTGGGACTGGCCACAGGCAAGGTCATCGTCGGACTCTCGGGGGGAGAGGATGGCGAAGCTTGCGCTGTATGGGGAGAGCCTGCCGATCATGCCCAGACCATGAGAGAAATCAGCCGATACCACCAGATACCAGTCCTGGTAGACCACGAGACCCTGGAAGCCTCGTCCAGACCCTCCAGCCCCTCACGATAAAGGATCGCCACACTCCCCTTCACATCTTTAACCTGCAGGGGGTAAGGAGCTAGTTGACCACAAATCCCATCACGCGTCAAGGTTTCTCCCCCTTGAGGGGGGAGGTCAGGTGGGGGTGAATCGAATATGGTACTTCCCCTTGAGACACTCCGGGCAGAGCACGCGCCATTGATCGGGGCGAAAGCCCTGAACCTGGCGCTCATGATTCAAGAGGGTCTACCTGTACCCCGGGGATTCTGCATCACCGGGACCGCTTACCGGGACTTCCTCCAGGAGCATCGTCTTTACGCGGTTGTCGCCGAGGCGCTGGAGGTACTGGCGAAGGCTTCTCCCGAATCCGTAAGAGCCGTCCTGGCCGAGTTGCGAAGGCATGTCATGGAATCTCCCCTTTCCGCTGAGCTGACGGCTCAGGTGGAAAGACAGTACCTGGGACTCAAGGCAAAGCGTGTAGTCGTGCGATCTTCGGCCACGGCTGAAGACCTTCCCACCCTGTCCTTTGCCGGACAGTATGATACGTTCCTTGGAATCGGCGATTTTCCCGAGTGTCTAAATGCCGTCAAAGGCTGCTGGGCTTCCCTTTGGACCGAAAGGGCCTACGCCTATCGGGAGAAGAATCTGATCCCCCACGACACAATCGTCATGGCTGTAATTGTGCAGGAGCTCATAGAAGCGGAAGCCGCAGGTGTGATTTTTACCGCCGATCCCGTAACCGGCTCCCGCGACTTAGCGATCATCGAGGGCTGTTACGGACTGGGTGAGTCCTTAGTATCGGGGAGGGTGTCACCGGACCGAATCGTCCTTTCCAAAAAGAGCTTCAGGGTCCTTGAGCATCGGGTCTCCGAGAAAACGGTGGAAACCGTTCCTGCCGAAGGCGGAGGGGTTCGGGAGCAGGCCGTTCCCGCTTCGCGAGCGAGACGGACCTGCCTTCGGGACGGCGTCGCCAGGCGTCTTGGGAAGCTCTCCATTGGAGTGGAAAGAACATTTGGGCATCCCCTGGATCTGGAGTGGGCTTTGGCGGCAGGGAAGCTGTATTTTCTTCAGTCCAGACCCATTACCGCGATCACCGGACCAAAGTCCTGGCAGGAGCGTCAGATCTGGAGCAATCTCAATTCAGGAGAAGTCTTGCCCCATGTGGCGACTCCCGTGACCTGGTCCATGCTGGATCTCACGATCAAGCCGCTCTTTTCTTCCATGTTCAACAGCATCGGCATTGATTTCGGCCACCATCCCCTGATCGGGTCCATAGGCGGACGGGTCTATTTCAACCTCAACACATTCTACGGCGCCTTCAAGCGTCTTCCCCTGCTCGGCAAAATGGATCTGGGCGAGACTCTGGGCGGCAGACAGCAGCATCTTTGGGACGGCAAGTTTCATGTCCCTGATGTAGATATCCCTGACCTCAAGTTCAGTTATCTCAAGCTCCTTCTGAAGCTTCCGACTCTGCTCTTGTGGTCATGGACCCATTCGCCGGAAAGGGGCATCCGTTTTATTTCGGATTGGATGGAGAAACACGGAGGCGAACATCGGTCGGACCTCTCCGCTCTTTCGGAGAATGAGCTTTTCTCATATCTTCAGTCATTGCTGGACGAGATTCATCGCTATATGGCGGTCTTTGGATATCTCGGGGCCGGTTTTTCACACTTCGCGGCTTTTCGCCATATTTGTCGTAAATGGCTTCAGGATCAAGAGGACTCCATCACTTATCGCCTTCTGGCCGGACTGGGCGACATGGATTCGGCGGAAGCGGGGCTGGACATCTGGCGCCTCACAAGAGTCGTGCGGAAACACCGCGGGGTCCGGGATCTGGTCTTGTCCGGACAGACCTTCGAAGTTGTCAGGGACAAGCTTCCGGACCTGGGGGGGGGAAAGGAGTTCCTCAAGGAATGGGGCGCTTTTATGACCCGACACGGCCATCATGCCAGAGGCGAGCTTGAGCTGGCCAACGCACGATGGCTGGAGACGCCTGGTTACATTTTTGACCTTGTGCGCGGGTATCTTGCGGCTTCGGACAAGAGAGATCCGGTTGCGAACCACAGGCAACGTGCATTGGAGCGGGAAGAGTTAGAGAAGCACTGCCTCAAGAAACTGAGAAACCCCATTGGGCGCGGCATTTTCAAGTTCCTCCTCGAAAAGGCAAGAAAGAGCTCGATTCTCCGTGAAAACCTCAAGAGTGTGGCCGTGCGGCATGTCGCCCGGATTCGGTGGACTCTGCTGGAACTGGGGCAACGCCTGGTGAAGCAGGGAAGGATCGGCGAAAAAGAGGACATTTTCTTTCTTCGCCTGGAGGAGATCGGACCTGCTCTCCTGGGTGCGGGGTCTTCTGGTGTGAAAAGCACAATCGAGGAGCGAAAAGGTCTCTATGAGAAGAACAAGACCATCACTCCCCCCTCCGTGGTGGTGGGCGTATTTGATCCGGAGCACTTCACGCCCGACGAAGTGGAGGAAAATGCCGAAACCCTTGCAGGGATCGCCGTTAGCCCGGGAGTGGCAACGGGCCCGGCCAGAGTCATTCTCCTCGCAAGCGAACACGAGCAGGTCCTTCCGGGCGAGATTCTGGTAGCCCCATTCACGGACCCGGGCTGGACCCCTTATTTCCTCCAGGCTTCGGCAATCGTCATGGACATGGGAGGCATACTCAGCCACGGCAGCATCCTGGCCCGGGAATACGGAATTCCTGCCGTAGTAAATGTCGGCCCTGCCACAAAGATCATAAGAACCGGCCAGATCCTGCGGGTGGATGGCGACAAGGGCATTGTGAGGATAGTCAAATGACGCTTCCGCCGCTGCCGGTCATCAAACTTGCTTTACTGTCCGTCAATCGCCTGATCCGGAACATGAAAAGTGAGAGCTTATCCCGATGACGCTCGCCGCCTTGAGACGGCCCTTGCGGGAGTTCGTTTTTGACAGCACGCGCAGTCGCGGGGGCCCTCGAAATAGGGGTAGGAGTTTCCGCTTTCCCGTGGAAACCACCGGACAGAGAAAAACGATTTTCCTATCCTTTTTTCCCGCCAATTGATCCTATTCTCTTGCGGGCAAGAGTTTGCATGTGAGAAGGGAGAAAAGGGGAGCGATTCTTTGGTCAGGAGAGCAGCTTTTCAGTGCTCCGAATCTGGTGATCGACAATTTTGAGCATAGAGAACCAGAGACAAAAGTGGCCTC
>JACPDT010000296.1 GCA_016183865.1 Armatimonadota bacterium
GAGCCGTTCGCAAAGCGATTTGCATCCCCCTATTTTTGCAGGACCCACCCGCAGAAAGGGTACAGCAAAAAATCGAATCCGTCCTCGAATTCCTTTACGAGATGCCATCAGCCGCCTGAAAAAGGGCGAAACTCTAGACTAAGGCTTCGTACAGAAGTTTACACAACAACTCAAGCTATTAACACTTCCAACCACCTTTCCTTCGGGTTCCATGGTATGATGTTCGGGAGGACTGCGATACCAGATAGACAATCTGCGGCCCAGGGGAGAGGAATATGCACTTATCGGGACCCATATCCGTCACGGGTATCGTCAATGCTGCCCGATCCAGGCGAAAGAAGCCCGACATCGAGTGGCAGAACGAGCCGAAACCCCGCAAGTATTTGACCCACGGAAACAAGGTCACTCCTTTTTTTGACGGAAAAGAGATGTTCTCCGCTGCAAGGACTATGGTTGAATCCGCCCAGTCCCTGATCCAGGTGGAAATGTATCAATTCACAGACAAGGAGATGGCTTCACTCCTGGTGCGAGAAGCCGAGAAAGGCGTCAAAGTCCAGGTTATCCTGGATCCCAATCAGACACAATACGATCCGGACGCACAGGAGATCGTGGAGAGCTTGAAAGATGGGGGTGTGGAGGTCTGCTTCTATCCTGTCAACCGATCCAGGGGACTCATTGATCACATGAAGCTTCTCATTGTGGATGGAAAACAGGTGCTCATAGGCGGCACCAACTGGGGAGAAAGGTCCCACGGGAACCATGACGCAAATCTGAAGGTGGAGGGACCCCTCGCCAACTACTGTGAAAAGGTCTTCCAGAACGGCTGGCGGGTATCCGGAGGTGAAGAGTTCGATTCCCCCAGGAAAGCCACGATGCAGCCGGACGGCACGGCTGCAATCCGAGCCGGGATGACGGAGCTCTTTCGCATCAAGCAGATCAAGGACCTGGCCCTGGAAGCAATCGCCGAAGCCAGGAAGTCAATCTATCTCGAAATGTTTTGTCTTTCCGATAAGAAAGTCATTCAGGCTCTCATCGAAGCACACAACCGGGGCGTGGATGTTCGCGTCCTCCTGGCGCCGAACGGAGTTCAGAAAGAAGAGGGCCGGACGTCGTGGAATCCCAATGGACAGACATTTGAGACTCTGAGGGAAGCCGGCGTTCCCGTAAAATGGTACGATGTGGACAGGACCACGGACCAGAAGCTCCACGCGAAGTGGGGTGTATTTGATGGAGATAAGGTTATCCTGGGCAGCGCGAACTGGACTTTCAAAGGATTTTACATAAACAGGGAAACATCGGTGGATGTGCGGGACGAGAAGACGGGGTCCCTCTTTCAGAGTCATTTCGAGGAGTGCTGGCGAAATCACTCACTGGACAAGCTTCCTGAGGCTCCCCTTCCTTCTGGCGAAGAGAGCGGCGGTGCTCCCCCCCCTGAGAGGACGCCCCTCTTCATATCTCAAGATTTGGAACCCGTCAAAAGCCTGCAGGAGCTCTCTGCTTCGGAGAAGCAACCTTGATCTCCTCGGTTTTTTCATCGCCCCTTCGGTTTCCACAAAGGACTCAAAGACCAGGGCGCCTCCTCTCCGCAGGACTGTTCGGATGTAAGGGAAGAGCTTCCTTTCCAGGAAAAGAAAACATGTGATCAAATCATAGTTGTCTCCCCAGTCGGGGATGGCTTTCCTCAAGTCTCTCTGCCTCGCACGGATCTGGACGCCGTTTCTTGCTGCTAGATTCCTGGCCATTTCCAGAGCATCGGGAAGGATGTCCACCACATCCACCTCAAAACCCTGAAGGGCCATGTAGACCGCATTTCTCCCTGTTCCGCACGCCAGGTCCAGAGCCCGACCTCTCGGGATCTCGGGCAGGACCTCTTCGAGAAAAGACGCCGGTCTCCACAGGCGGGACGCGGAAGGTCCCTCTTCAAGAGGGCCGGGAAAGGCACGGATGTCAGAGACGGGGAAAATCGCGTTATGTCCTTTTTTTTCGAGATAGCTCAGGAGTTCGTTCGGAGGACTGCCGCAGATCACGAGCGGCATGTCCGGCGGCGAAAGCTCCCATGGGCGCAAGCGTATTTCCGCAGGGGGAATCCAGACCGCGCCTGGGATGTGGCCTTTCTCGAATTCTCTCCGTGTTCGAATATCGAGAAGGGCCGGTGGATTCGGGGCGGAGACCCATTTCGCCAGCTTCTTGAGATTCAGTTTCTTCCGGCAACTCGTCACACTTGATTCATACGCCCTTGTGAGGCGGGAAACCTTTCCATTTGTTAACAATTGAATCATTGACCCGGGCCCCTCTGCAACGTATAATAAGAATCAGAGGATTTATAGTGGAGGAGGGCCTGCATGAGCATCATAGACGGCGTCCCCATCACCGGGAGAGAATCTCTGGACATCCGCAAGGCGGCCGGAAAGAAGGCAGCCTGCAAGAAAGAGGCAGAGAACGAAACCGCCCCACTGCCCAAAGATGTCCCGGATATCGCCTCTCTCAAGAGCCAGAAATATCACTATTCCGCCTCAACCGGTAACCAGGTGACTCCCCTCATCGGCGGGGAGCAGATTTTTTCCGCTGCCGAAAAGGCGATGAAAGGCGCGGAGAAGACGATCCAGCTCCAGATGTACCGCCTGGGTTATGACAAGGTCATTGACGTCCTGGCGGATCAGGCGAAATCGGGAGTGAAGGTGCAGGTACTTTTGGATCCAACCCCTGGCTATGATGCGGAGGATATCGAAGACCAGAAACGCATCAGAAACTATCTCAAGGCAAGCGGCGTTGAGCTTCTTACGTACCCTCCCGGCGACAAAGACAAAATAGACCACGTCAAGCTACTCATTATAGACGGCCGCACGGCCCTCATCGGCGGAATGAATTGGGACAAGCACTCCCCCAAGAATCAGGATGCCGATATTCTCATCGAAGGGCCTGCCGTAGGGGACCTTGGCAAGATCTTCAAGGATGACTGGAAGATTTCGGGCGGAAAGGTTCAAGGCATGGCGACAGCGCCGCCGCCTGAGCAGCCCGAGGGTGATGCCCGTATTCGCGTCATCGAAACAGACAACGGCGTTCAAGACATCCGGAAAGCCATGGTCGAGAATATCGAAAAAGCCAAAAAATCCATCAAGATCGAGGCTTTCGTTCTTTGCGACAAACAGGTGGTTCAGGGTTTGATTGATGCCCATAATCGCGGAGTTGACGTCAAAGTCATTCTGGACCCGAACAAGCCCGTTTTCTACCCCAATCTCAAGACCGAGAAGATTTTGCAGGAGGCGGGAATCGAGGTCCGTTGGCTCAACGTAAACGCAGGCACTCAGGAGAAGCTCCATGCCAAGATCGCCACATTTGATGACGAAACCACCATAATCGGAAGCTGCAATTTCAGCTATCAGGGTCTGACCGTCAACCATGAGGCGGATGTGGAGGTTATCTCCAAGTCTCTTGGAACGGCCTTTGAGAACATGTTCCAGGACCACTGGGACAAGAGAACTTCACCGACTGCGCCCAAGCTCCCCGACTTCCAGGAGTTGACGGATGACGCCCCGCCCCTGGAGCAGGCGGCCAGGTCTCTTTTCCGGTATTTCAATGCCAACTGGTCCCCTGCCGAGAAGCACAACTGGGTCGGCAAGAGGAAAGCGGCCGTTATGGAAGAAGCGGAAGATTACAAGTCGAACGGCGCC
>JACPDT010000297.1 GCA_016183865.1 Armatimonadota bacterium
CGCCTTTCTCAGGCGGTTACTCCGCTTCAGCACTCCCGGTCACCCGAGGCACTGGGAGCCTGCTACACGGCTTTCTGGCAATTACCGTGACCAGACTTTCACTGGTAAGCACACGATGACTTTGCAAGGCACACCCAAATCTGTCCTTTCGGCCAGATCCTCCGGGGTGACCTTTCCCGTTTCCGCCAGAGTGGAAAAAAGAGGGTTCGAGATCCCGATAAATGCGATATTGAGCGCCATTGCGCCCTGTGCCTGTAAAATGATTTGATCCCGGACCTCGGAGACCGACATTGGTTACACCCCTCATGACTCTCACGTGTTAAAATGGCGCCGCCAGGAACAAGGTTCCTTCAAAGGGGATTCAGGCAATCGCCAGGTATCTCCTCCGGCCAAGCGGACGTTGAGCTTACCGCATCGTGCAATAGAATTTCTGTTGAGGTCCTGTATTTTTCGCGGAGATTTTGGTATAATAGAAAAAAACAACCCACCCGGAGGAGTTTGGAAAATCCATGGATGCGGGAATATTGCCGATCGGGAGTTCTCATGCATCATCCTCAAAGACCGTAGCCGGCTCTTTGAGAGACGGCAAGAAGCTTGATTCCCTGACGTCCAATGCTTCGGGGGAAGATGCGGTCGTATTGGGCGGCGAGGAGACCCCGACTCTCAAGCCGCAAAAAGACAGACCGGTCCATGCCCTCAAGGAACACATCGCACGGCTCGTCCAGGGTTTTGCGGAAAGGGAATCTTCCCGGTTTCGTACCGTTCTCTCCGCCTCCGTCGAGGCCGCAGATGCTCTGGCTGCCAAAGAGTACCATGCACCATCTGTTCAGAAAGCAGTCTCATGCGCCTTGTCGCTCTATAAAGACGCATCCGAAACCTTGATTCCGGAGATACCCTTCGAGGAGGAAGTGGTGGATTCCCGGGAATTTCTCGAAGGATTCCTGCTGCCGAATGACAATTCCCCTGAAGACAGCGCCAGGTGCCAGAAGCTCCTCGATCCTCTCCTTCGGACCTCCCATGTTCCAGGCCTCAAGCTTAAGGCCGTAGTGCTAAATGAACCCGGATTCATGGCATTCGGCAAAGGAGGGGAAAACCTCATCCTCTCCAGGGGCATCCTTGATCTGCCCGAGGAGCAGTCCAGGGCAGGCCTTGCCCATGAGGCTGCCCACAACGATCTCCGCCACTTCACGGCGGTGAGGATCGCCATGGCCATTCAAAAGGTCCTCATCGAGATTGAAGGAAAAGGGGGAAAGGGGCCGGTCAAGGGCATTGCCCAGCTTGCGGAAAATTCCTTGCAGCGAGAACAGGAGTTCGAGGCAGACTCCCGGGCAGTGGAGCTTCTCCAGGGGGCGGGATACGGTCCGGAGGGGCTTGTCGGCCTTCTGGCTCATTTGCAGGCTGAGGCGCCTGATGACGGAAACATTTTCTCCGACCATCCCACCATGGAGGAACGACTAAGGACCCTTGCCGCTTCAAAGGGCCGCGACCCTCATGCAGAGTGGAATCTGGTCCCATCGCCGCACCGCCGCTGACGGAGTTGCCTTTCAAAGTAGAAGAAGTAACATCTTGTTCATTGACGGACCTTCCACGGTAATGGTAAGATGAGGCGAGATGGGGAAAGAGAGAATCGTGGAGGAGAGACCATGAGCACAACTGCACTATCTTCGATTTCGGGAGCCACTCAGGCGTGTCCTGCCTCACTTTTCGGAAAGATCCTGCCATACGGCGATCTTCACGCCCTTTCTTTGGACCGGTTCCGTGAATCGTCGCTTTCATCCGAAGGCGGCGATGAGAAGCAGACTAACTGGAAAAATGTGGCAAAGCTGGCACTTGGAGCAGCCGTTGGAGCAGGGCTTGGCGTCGCTGCCGGACTCTACACCGGCGAGCTGCCGGCCATTGCGGGCGCCATTTCCGGCCTGGCCGGAGGGGTGGCAACCGGAGTCCTGGCCGGTGCTTACCTTGGAGACAAGTTCGGGGCCGGAGAATCTCCCAAGGTTGCCGGTATTGCGCTTACGACCACTCTTGCCGCTGCCGCGGTGGGTCTCGCAGGAGGAATTTATGTGGGCGCTCGTGTTTCGAGCCCATGGGCGGCAGTTGCCTTCGGAGCACTCGGCGCCTTCGGCGGCTTCGGAAAAGCTCTTCTGGGCATCGCCGGCGAGGAGCCGCCAGGCAAGCAATAGAAGACCGACGTCCGCTGGCTGCAGTGGGTCTTGGAGCGATCGGGCTGGTTGTCGGCGCCGCCGTGGGATTTACGTTGTACGTTACGCTGGCTTCGGCCTCCTGGTAGGTGCGGAGGAAAATCGCCCGGGACATGTCCAAAAGGTAACATCCCGGCTACAGACTTTTGCTCCAAACTCGTGTATCATGGTTGTAGTAGCTGGTGACTGTTAACTGGAACTCTTGTAGGTGGGGCTTTGGGCCTGGTCACTTTGACCGCAGTGGGGTTCATCCTCGTTGTGGTCGGAAACGACGAGCTTTGAGGCTTCACCTTCGAATGTTTCCGGCAATTCCCGCTCCGTTCGTCTCAATTCCAAGCCGATCACTGCGATGAACCTCTCCACAACTGCCGGATCGAATTGCTTTCCTGAACCTTTCTGGATTTCGATCAGGGCTTCGTGGATCGTAAATGGGTTCCGGTAAGGCCGAGTGCTGACCATGGTCTCGAATGCATCGGCTACGGCGATGATTCTTGCCCCCAATGAGATCTGATCCTTCGAAAGGCCCTGAGGATAGCCTGTACCGTCATAATGCTCCTGATGCTGATAGATGATGGTTCCTATCTGCTGGAATACTCCGAGCTGCCCAAGCAGAGTGTATCCGATTTCCGGGTGTCTTTTTATGGCATCAAATTCTGATGACGTGAGGGGTCCCCGTTTTTGCAGGATATTTTCCGAAATCCCCAGTTTCCCTACATCATGGAGCAGAGCAGCGGTGCGGATCAACTGGATCTCTTCCATGGAGAGACGCAGCTTTTGTGCCACCTTCACGCTGTATGTGGCCACCCTGGAAGAATGGCCTATGTGCTGCGCATCTCTGGCGTCAATGAGATTCGCGACCAACCGCGATACCTGGAGAAAGAACCCGTTCTGGATTCTCTCCAGGGCATGGGGTCCGACTTTCTCTGTTCCTCCCCGTCTTCTCAATCGGTCCTTGAAGAGCATTTCCTTGGAATAGAGGGAGACTCTGTTCCTTCCCGATTCCTTTGCAAAATAGAGGGCGGCATCAGCCCTCTGGATCAACGGATCTTTTGCATGAGCTTCCTTCGGAAAGGAGCTCACCCCCAGGCTGATGGAGATTCTCTGAACCCCTCTCCCAGGGATTTCAAAGGAGTGACTTTCCACCGCCTTGCGCAGGCGCTCCGCTACCTCCCAGGCGATTTCTTTTGTTGTAAGGGGCAGGATGACGGCGAACTCTTCCCCCCCGTATCGGGCTGCAATATCTCCTTCCCTGATGTTCTGCTTGAAGAGTTGAGCCACCAGCTTCAGGACCTGGTCACCTACCTGGTGGCCGAACTGATCATTGAATTTCTTGAAATAATCCACATCGGCCAATATGAGGGAAACGGGCTGCTCCACTTCCCGATGGGCTTTGGAAATTTCTTTATACAATAGCTCCTGGAACAGCCGGTGATTGTATAACCCTGTTAGTCCATCCGTGGATGCAAGGGAGCGGGTCTCTTCATACAATTGTGCGTTCTTGATGCTCACGGAGGCGAGGTTGGCCAGGGTGCAAAGCAATTGCAGCTCCTCTTTCGTATATGCCCCCGGCCGGGTGATCGTGATTTCCAGGACGCCGATCTGGTTCTCTCCAAGCTGCAGAGGGACACTGAGGGCGGAACGTTGATTCTTGTAGAGTTCTGTTGCATATTCTTTGTCTACGTCCTGTTCCCCGGCCAGAGCGATCCAGCGCTTTCCGATGTTGTCGTATACGATAATGGCCTGGCCTCCCCACGCAACCCAGTTCCACAAAGGCCCCTCGTGCTCCCAGGTGAGAGAAGACAACTTGCCGTCACGAAAGCTGGTCCCTACAAGACGCAGATAGGAGCGAAAGTCCATTTTTTCGAGAAGGTAGACATTCACTCGATCATTCGGGATGAACCGATTCGCCATGGCCACAATCACCCCCAGGGTCTCCTCCATCGTGAGAGTGGCCCCAAGCGACTGACTTGCCTCAAACAAAACGGAAAGCTCCGTTACCTTGCGATCCAGCTCCTGATTCGCGGACTGGACCTGAAAGGAATAGTAGATCAGTATGAGGGGAAGCAAAAGAAGAAGAATGGCGAAACGATTCTGCAAATAAAGAAAAGCCAGCAATGTTCCAAGGACGGGAAGTGTAAGAAGCTGGTACTTGATCCAGTTCCATTGATCTTTCCACGCCGATGTGAAAGGGGTCCGCTCGGCCAGGGATACCACGGATGATATGAAAAAGATGTTCAGCACAAAAAGGGCAAGGGCGGAGGAAACCAGTGCCGTCAGTTGTCCAAAGGAAAAGAACCCTGAACCCGTGCCGGCAAGGTATTGGTAAATGGCGCCTGATATGTAGAAGGCAATGGCTGTCTGTGCGGAGTTGAAGAGGATCTTGTACCATCGTATTCGAGAGAAAATGTCCACCAGCACGCTTATGAGCATCACTGCCCAGACGGTCACCTGGGCTCCGAAGAGGATCAGCATGGCGAAATAGAACGCGATGCCCAGGGTAATGCTGTACTGGGAAGAGACACGAATGGGGCGGAGCTCGGCCAGTCCCGCCAGAAAGGTGAACAAGACGACATCGGCCCAGGATATGGCTTTCCAGGGAAAAGTCAGGACAGAATACCCCAGGACTATAGCGCCCCCGAGAATGGTGAAGAAGATATATATTCTGGCGATCGGAGAAATGGTGTTCAACACCGCGCCTCTCTTGGCGCTTCGCAAGCGCCCCTTCTATTATATCACAAAACGATCGTGGGGCAAAGTCCTGTTACGTGGACTTCGGCCTTCTTTGAAACGGGATGGGGGGCGGAATTTCAAGGGGTCCTTGAGAAAAGGACCAGTGATTTTCACACTGCCCTGCCCTGTCGCGGGCTTGCTCAAGGAGGGTGAGGAGCTCTTCCGGATCCGAGGAGTCTTGTGGGAAACTCACCACACCCACATCCACCGCAAGGGATATTCCTTCTCCGATTTCAGCTTTCGCGAAAGAAGATGACTTTATGGCATCCTGAATTCGACCCACAATGACAGGAACGTTCTTCTGGTGAGTTTCCGGCAGGAGAAGAACAAACTCATCCCCTCCATAGCGGCAGGCGAGATCCACTTTTCGGAGATTTCTGCCGATCAGTGCGGATACTTCCTTAAGAACACGATCTCCCACGGTGCTCCCATATCGCTCGTTCAGCTCCTTGAAATTTGCGATATCCACCAGGAGAAGGCAGAAATACCCCCTGTACCGTGACGCCCTTTCCAGCTCTTCGCTGAGCCGTTCCCTGAAATACCTGTAATTATACAGGGACGTGACCTCATCGTGGTAGCTGTACTCTCGAAGTCGTGTGAAATAGGGGTCCTCTCGGGTGATGTCACCTTTGATCACCATGGGGTGCAATGTCATGAGATCCAGAGTGGTCTTCCCGGAGATCCGATTCAGGTCATACTGGCAGACCAGAATCAGAGGGACTTCTCTTCTGCTCAGGAAGTCGTCAATACGTTCCTCATAGGCCAGCACCGTCGGTTCATCTTCTCCGCATTCGAAGGGCGTCGAGAGAAGGCGACCCGTAAGCCACAGGGTATCAATGAAGACCCGCACCCCTCGCCATTTCTCCTGAAAGGCTTCTTCCACAAGAGCCTTGAGTTTCGAAATCATCCGGTCAGTGGAAAAGGGACGACCTTCCAGGAGCTCCGCCGGGTTGTCCATGAAGCTCAACTGCCCGTCGTGCTGAAGAAAGCGATAATCCACGTTTTCCCTGGCCAGACCTTGCCGGATGACCTGAGCCATCAGGGGGGGACATCCTATGATGCAGCATTCCTTGTTTTCCAGCCCGCCTCGTATCAGGATGGGCAGGGTCTTCCGATAGTGCGCCTCTTCGTTGTAGAAAAAGGCAATATGTCCGCCAAGCTTTACATTGATGTTTCCATAGCCGAGTGGCGCAAAATTAAGGTGCATGAAGGGATATCCCTCCTAAGGAAGTGAGATTTTGAGGAGTCGCGCTATTTTCCTGGGGATCTCCGTGTTGTCATAAAGGCCGGTGAACTCCACGGCTCCGGGACCGGCAGCGGATATTGTGCCTACAACAGCCGTGTGATCATGGGTCGCGAAGGCAATCCCCGATCTCTTCGCCACAAGCTCTCCCAGAGCGTTCCGGAGGGAATTGTCTATGTAAGATTTTTCCCTGGCGTCTTCCTGCCGCAGTGAATTGATCTTCTTGATCTCCTTTTCGCTAAGGTCGCGAATACCCAAATTGTCGGAAACGATCTGAGCCGTATCAATGGACTTGTCATGGGAGAGGAAGGATGCCGTCTGCGCGATGGAGGCTTTTGCGCCGGAAAGGAACGCGAGATTCGCTTTCTTCGTGATGGCCATCCCGCCTGTCTCGTGGTCATTGGCAACGAGTACGAGGGTCCGCTTTTCTTTTTTCGCGAAATCGAGCCCTCCCTGGATGGCCCGGTCAAAGGCCAGGGTGTCTGCGATGGAGCAGGCCGCGTCGTTTGCGTGGCAGGCCCAGTCTATTTTTCCTCCTTCCACCATCAGGAAAAAGCCCTTCGGATTGCGGGACAGAATTTCAATTCCCTTTTGGGTCATTTGGAACAAGGAAGGCTCCCGGGTCTTGGGTCTGTCCAGCTCGAAGGCCATTTCATTTCTGCTGAAAAGGGCCAGAACTTTTCCCTTACCCTGGAAATGGGAGAGATCTTCCCCTGTCTCCAGAATTGCGTACCCCTTCGAGCGGAACCTGCTGATGAGATCCTGTCCGTCTTCTCGTTTTCCGCCCTGGGAGGTCGGCAGGAAGTTGTCGCGCCCGCCTCCCATCAAGACATCCGGATAGAGAGTCGCATACTGCAGGGCCACCTGCAGCTCATCCTCCCGTGCCGCCACATGGGATCCGAATGCGGCAGGTGTGGCATGGGTGATCGTTGTCGTCGTGATGAGCCCCACCGACATCCCTGAATTCCGGCACTGCTCAAGAATGGTGGGAAAGGGCTTGCCGGAAGGATCCACCCCCAGCATCTTGTTGTTCGTCTTGTGGCCTGTTGACATGGCTGTTCCGGAGGCGGCCGAATCGGTCACTATCGCATCAGCGGAGTGTGTCATGTATTCCCCCAAAACCGGCATCCGATCCATGGAAAGAAGGCGACCTGGCGCCGGGTCGCCCAAAGAGAGTCTTGCCAGAGTTCTCTGTACGGCCGCCATGCCGTCCCCGATGAAGAAGATCACGGAATGAACCTGACTATTCGCGGGAGGCCCCGGCTCCCGGGTTCCGGCCAGGGCGGGGGGCGAATTTCGCTGGACCACATCCAGCATGGCACATCCAGGAAGACAAAGCACCAGAAAGAACAGTAGCCACTTAGAAATGGTTTTCTTAGACAAGATTCTCAGATACCTCCCGTATGGCGACTTGCGTTATTCGCATCTTCAGACCATTTCCCGATGGTGGGCTGGATTTTTCCCTTTTCACGGGCCAGCAGGAAAGCTTCAACGATTCTGGGGTCGAATTGGGTCCCTGAGCCGCGCCGAAGCTCGGCAGCCGCGTCCTCCTGGCTCATAGCCTGGCGGTATGGGCGATCGGAGGTCATTGCATCAAAAGCATCGGCTACGGAGATGATCTTCGCGGCAAGGTTGATGTCATCCCCCCGAAGGCCATCGGGAAAGCCGCGGCCGTCGAAACGCTCGTGGTGGTGTCGGATGGCGGGAAGAATTTTTCTGAAATGTCGGGTTTTCTTCAAGATGTGGTAGCTTATCTCCGGATGGGAACGGACATGCTCGTATTCTTCGTCCGTCAGTTCGCCCTCTTTTTGGAGAAGATCGGGTCTTATCCCCACCTTGCCCACATCGTGCAAGAGTGCGGCAATCTCAAGAGCCTTTCGGTCTTCAGGGACTCCTGCAATCTCGTCGAAGATGGCCAGAGCGAATTCGGTGACCCGTTTTGAATGTCCGTAGGTATAGTGATCCTTGGATTCTATAGCTTCGGCAAGTGTCTTCACCGTGGAGAAGGCTTCTTGAAGACCTTCGTTCAGTCTGCGATTGTGAACAGCCACGGCCACCAGATTGGAAAAGGCATTGAAGATGTCCATGTCCTCCGGTGAAAAACGCTCTCCTTGCTTCTGAAGGAACTGAAGAACTCCTACGATCCGCTCTGCGGGTTGATTTGTATCAAGAAGGACATCCTTGGGATTGACCACCGTAAACGGCAGGCACA
>JACPDT010000309.1 GCA_016183865.1 Armatimonadota bacterium
ACCCATCTTGAAGAAGCCGGAATTTCGAAGAAAACGCCTTTGTCTCCTCAGCCGGAATCTCCTGCGATCCCACCATCAAAGGGAAAGACCTTGCTGGAAAAGGAAGAGGCCATGAACCTGCTTCTGGATGCGGAAAAAGGGGATGCCCAGGGCGCCGGCGCCGATTTCTCCCTTGTCGCAAAGTCCGCGGGGCACGGGGGAGAAACCCTGCGAGAGGCTGCCGAACAATTCGCTCGTCTCCTGGAAGTCGAAGGATGCAGCCAAACAACCAAAGCACAGGAAGACTATGCGCTTATTGACGGAACCCTCAAACCCGGCCAGAAAAGGGCAGAGGCGGTGACTCAGTTCCTGCGGTTGGCGGATGCCGAAAACGACACGTCCCAAGCGAGGGGGGACTTCGCATTACTTCAGAGGAATCTTCCTTCAGGGACGACACTGACCCGCGCCACCAGTCAGTTCTTAAGCCTGTTGAATTGCGAAGGAGCCGAAAACACGGTGGACGTTCAAGCGGATTTCAGGACAATACAGCAGTCGCTAAAAGAGGGCGAGACATGGGAAGCAGCCTTCGAACAGTTCAGGCGTTTGTATGATATGGAGCTCAACCGTTCTTTTGCACTTGAGGATTTTGCAGTAATCAGCGAAACGCTGAAAAAGGGTGAATCCCGGAAAATGGCCACCGATCAGTTCATTCGTCTTTACGATGCCGAACAAAGCAGAAGGGATGCCATTTCCGATTACCGTCTGATCCGGAGGGTTGCCGGTCAGGATTCCCTGGAAGAAGGGACAACCAGGTTCCTGAAACTACTGAACAAGGCGGGGAGCGACAATACCGCAGCAGTGCAGGGAAGTTTCAATCTGTTATACCAGTAGCGCACCTTCGCCACTCTCTTTTCAAAGAGACGATTTTTTGAGGTTTTTTTGAGAGCGCGCCGTGAGGTCTCTTCCTAAGGGGGGATTTCAATGGCAGTCGAAGAGATCGGGACAGTCACACAAGTCAGGAACGCGCAGCCAACGAAATCTTTGGAAAAGGTTGCTCACCCCCCTGAAGTCGCCGACCCCCAGCCGAAAGAGCCCACCGATCAGGTAACTCTCACCACCGATGCCGATATTCCCACAAATCTCGATATAGATCAACTCCGCGTTCATCTTGCGACCCGATATGGAGACACCGATAACGCCGAAGCCCTGCAAGTCAAGGAAGAGTATCGGGAAGCCTATGACAGCGCAGCAAGCGCCGCCGCCCGGGCCCAGGATCTTTACAAGGAGTACGGCGTAGGAACCCATACCCTGGATGACGGGTCGGTTGTCACCATCACTAACGAAAATGGTCATGTCTCTGTATCAAGGGAGACGGAGTACGGCGGTAGTTTCAATGGCCGAGACACAGACGAGGCCCGGACAACGACCGTGACCTATGATGAGAAAAATCCCGACAAGGCGACGATCGTAACGGTTGTTGCGGACAATATAACCGGCGACCGCAAGGAAACGAGGGTCGAAAAGGATGGAACCGCGATCACAACCGTTGAAAACGGCGTTACAACCGTGTATGATATCGGTGAAGGCGGCACTGTTGTCAAAAACACGACCAATGAGTCCTCAGGAATCTCTTCTCAAGTCGTGGTCAACCTGGACGGAAGCACCAAAGACAGCGTGACTTTCAAGGGTCCGGGTGGTGTGCCCATGACCATCTCTCAGACAAGGCCCCCTGATTTTGAAAGAGCGGAAATCATCCAAATGGTTGATGACATGGCTTATGTGGTAAACCCTGATGGTTCCAAATCCCCCCTCTCACCGGAACAGCGGGAATCCCTTGTCAGGGGTTTGCACCAGTATGACATCGCCGTTCTCCGCCATCTTCACGAGGCGGGTCTTCAGTTTGCAGTCGTTGATCCCCATAACCCGCCTGAAGGCGGATATCCGGGAGGCAACTCAACCTGGCCTAATGACGCGGATGGCGACAGTCCGGCAGGCGGATACTACACATCCAGTGCCAAGACGATAGTGCTCCGCAAGGACAACATCAGTGGCCGCATCATTGCCCACGAAGTGGGACACGCCATTGACGATTACCTTCAAGAGGACATCAAGAACAAGACCAGGTTTCGATCAGACAACGATCCCGAGCTCAGGGACCTCTTTGACGCCCACAAAGAGCGAGCCGAGGATGATCCGGAGGCCAGGTGGAGCAGTTATGCCCTGAACAACCGTCACGAATACCTGGCTGAAGGGATCGCCTGGTACCTGGACCCGAACCGCAGAGACACCCTGAAAGAAAAAGACCCTGAGCTGTATGCCTATGTTGAGAAACTGCTGGCCGAAGCGGTCCAGGAGAATCCGCTTTACCGCCACAAGTTTCAGGAAATCATGGAAAATCGGCGCCCATTCCACAGTGACTTCGCTTGATGGCCTTGAAGCTTCTTGACAAGATAGATGTTATAATGTTCTTAGTGGCCCATGACACAAATTCGATCGTGAACGATTAGGCAACCTTTCCCATTTCCCTTGTACCTGCGGAGCTTTCCTCTGAGGGTGTCATTTCGACGACATTATATTTGCGGCGTGGGTCATTGCTCGTATAGACCCACTCGATTGGCTTGGCGTTCAAATTGTAGAAGTGTATGTACCTCAGGATACGCTCCATGACGGCTTGCGGGCTGGGGAAGCTATTGGGCGCAAGGACGTGTGCCGCAATTTGAACGTTTCGTAGTCCATCATCAGCCATCAAGAGGGCCTTGGCCTTAATCACCTCCCGATAGGGAGCTGTACGCCTGCGACAGCGCTCCTCCAAGAATGCACGATCCTTTGGGGTCAGATGAATCAGTAAGGTTGGCCGTATTCCGGTTCGCATGGTTCCTCCAGCAAATGGCTCTTGCTGGAAACATGTGACAGCCACCGTTGAAATCCTTCCTTATCCATGATGGAATTTATGTCGGGGGCCACTTAGCTGCCTTTCAGCAGGCTCTCAAAGCGGGAGACCATTTGCGGCTTTTCCAATTCCTCTGCCCATTGCCTGAGCCAGTGTCGGACATAAGCTATGTCAAGCCTCTTCTTTTGTCTCCAAACAATTCCCTCGATATCGTTCCAATCTTTGTCGCGATCTGCGATTGCCTTGTGAATGATCAGATCCTCTGCCGTGCAAAAGGTCATCGCCGTTCCCTCATACTCGATTCTTACCCCGCGCCGGACAGCCTGTTCTTCGTAGGGAAAAACTCCCATCAGCAAGTC
>JACPDT010000310.1 GCA_016183865.1 Armatimonadota bacterium
GTTGCGGAGGGGTGACGCCGGACGGGGGTCATAAGCAGCGATTGTTCTTTTTTTCGAGCTCTTCCACTAGTTTGCGGAGGTTCTGGCTTTGTTCCAGGTTGGCGACGAGGACTGCATCCTCGGTGTCCACTACGAGAAGGCTCTCCATACCCAGAACCGCCACCAGACGTTTCCCCCGACTGAGGATGCAGCTACCACGGGTGTCCACCACGAGTGTCTCCCCTTCCGCCAGATTACCTTCGGCGCAGTGCTCCGACTCGCGCAGCTCGTATAGCGCCTTCCAGCTTCCCACATCACTCCATCCGAAGTGACCCGGAACGGTTACAAGGGAGCGTTGTGTTTTCTCCATGACGCCATAGTCAATGGAAAGAGACTTCACCTTGCGGTACTCTTCCGCCAGGATCGCGGGGTACCGGCTGCTGTGGACGGCATCCGCAACGGCGGAAAGGGAGGCGTGCAGGTCGGGGAGAAGGTTGCGGATCTCTTCAAGAATTACCTTTGGAGTGAATGAGAATATTCCCGCATTCCAGAGATACTCGCCACTTCTGAGATATTCGAGTGCTTTCTCCCTGTTCGGCTTTTCCACAAAGCGTCTGACTTTGAAGACTTCGCCCCCACCTTCGCCCGTCAGGGGTTCCCCTTTTTGGATGTAGCCATAGCCCGTTTCGGGAGAAGTTGGAGGGATTCCGACCGTAACAAGATGTCCTTTTTCCGCAAGAGCTGCTGCTCCGGTCAGGACTTTTCCGAATTCCGCGACATTCCCTATGAAATGATCGGCAGGGAGGACCACCATCGGCTCATCCGGATTTCGCGAAACCAGATGAACCGCAGCCAACCCGATGCAGGGGGCCGTGTTTCTTCCCAGCGGCTCTTCCAGGATCAGCATCTTTGAGGTTTCCGGGAGCTGATTCAGGAATGGACGATGGGACTCATGGATTACGATCACATGGCGAGCAGGGTCAGCAAGATTTGCCGTTCTCTCCAGGGTCTCCTGGATCATGGTTCGCTCACTTATGATGGGGATGAACTGTTTTGGTCTTGTTTTTCTGCTTTCCGGCCAGAATCTTGTTCCTGACCCTCCTGCCATCACCACGATAAACATGTCTCATTTTTCTGGGATCCTCATCTCTTGTCCTCCCGGCTCTTTACAGGGAACCCAAAATGCGCTATACTATCATGTGTTTAACATCGCCCTGAATGGTGCCGAAATAAGACCTTAGGGCGGTTCGTCTCCGCCAAAAGTCCTAGTCATGCAATCCGCCCTGTTTCCTGTCACTCTACACTTCGTAAGACGCGAGGACGAGCCTGGAAGGAGAGGATGAGATGAAGGCAAAGACCCTTGACATCTTGCCGGAAGAACGATTGGAGAATTCGATTCCGGACCAGAAGCCTGTGTTCTCTGAAATGCAGGCTCTTGCCGAAGCACACCGCTGTTTTTACTGTTACGATGCCCCTTGCACGGCGGCCTGTCCCACCCGCATCAATGTTCCGGAGTTTATCCGGAAGATTTCCACCGGAAACTATAAGGGCTCTGCCCGGACCATCCTTTCTTCCAACATCTTCGGGCTCAGTTGCGCCAAGGTATGCCCTGTGGAGGTACTGTGCGCAGGGGCCTGTGTCTATCACGGGACGCACCAGGAGCCGATTCAGATAGGGCGCCTACAGGCATTTTCCGTCCAGTGGGCCTATGACAGAGATGTGCAGTTCTTTGGAAAAGGCGCCCCCACGGGGAAAAAAGTCGCCTTGATTGGGGGCGGGCCCGCGAGTCTTTCCTGTGCTTTTGAGCTGGCCAAACTTGGTCACGAGCCGGTGGTGTTCGAGAAAGGCAGGTTCCCTGGCGGGCTCAACACGATCGGCGTCGCACCCTACAAGCTCCATTCACATGTGAGCCTTCGCGAAATCGAAAGGGTTCTGAAAATTGGAATCGAGATCCGCCCAGGGGTCGTAGGAGAGGATGTCTCTCTTGATGAGCTGGAGAAATCCTTTGATGCTCTTTTCCTCGGTGTGGGGCTTGGTGATGATTCCCGGCTTGGGATTCCCGGGGAGGATCTTTCCGGCTGTTGGGGCGCTCTCGCCCTTATCGAGAAAATTAAGATAGGGAAGGAGTTCTCTCCTTCCAGTCTGGCCCATGCCGTGATACTCGGCGGTGGAAACACAGCCATTGATGCGGCTCGGGAATTGGCGAAACTGGGCGTTCCCCGGGTCACGCTGGCCTACCGACGCTCTGAGGCGCAGATGACCGGTTATGCTCACGAGGTGGCCTGGGCTCGCAGGGAAGGCGTATTCTTCTCGTTCCTGGTTTCACCTGTGGCCATACTTGGGAAAGACAGAGCTACGGGGGTTCGTTTTGTCCGAATGAAATTGGGCGAGCCCGATGGGACCGGAAGACCCAAAGCCGTGCCCAGTCCCGGAACCGAGTTTGAAATGGATGCGGATGCCGTCGTTTTCGGTACAGGCCAGGAAAAGCGAACCGCTTTCCTGGAGAAGATTCCCGGCCTGAAGCTCAAGGGCGGACTTGTAGATGTGGATGATGAGGGACGAACCTCGAAATCCAATTACTTTGCCGGAGGAGATTGCATAAGTGGAGGAAAGGAAGTCGTGAATGCTGTGGCTGAGGGGAAGAGAGCGGCTTCGAGCATTGACCTCTATTTGAATGGAGGGCGGAACTGATGGCTGATCTTTCCATAGATTTCGCGGGAATCAAATCACCGAACCCTTTCTGGCTGGCGTCGGGCCCGCTCACAAACTCCGGCGCCCAGGTATCGAGAGCCTTTGAGCTGGGATGGGGAGGCGCGGTCTGGAAGACTCTCGGGGAGCCCGTTGTCAACGTTTATTCCAGATACGGAGGCATGGATTACCGGGGGGCTAAGATAACCGGCCTGAACAACATTGAGCTGATTACGGACAGGCCCCTGGAGGAGAATCTCAAGGAGATTCGGGAAGTCAAGAAACGCTTCCCTGGCCATGCCGTGATTGCCTCACTCATGGTGGAAACCCGGGAGCAGTGGAGAGAAATCATCAAACAGGTTGAGGATGCCGGATGTGACGGCATTGAGTTGAATTTCGGCTGTCCTCATGGGATGTGCGAGCGGGGAATGGGCTCTGCCGTGGGCCAGGAGCCGAAGGTCCTGAGCGAAATCACAGGCTGGACCAAAGAGTTTGCCGCGATTCCCGTACTGGTGAAGCTGACTCCAAATATCGGCAATATTGTCGAGCCCGGCATCGCCGCTGTAAGGGGGAAAGCAGACGGAATCTCACTGATCAATACCATCAAGAGTATTGTGGGCGTGGACCTGGATCGCTTCACTCCATATCCCTATGTGGGCGGGCGATCCACCAACGGCGGGTACTGCGGCCCTGCGGTGAAGCCTATCGCGCTACACATGGTGGGAAGCCTCGCCAGGGAAAAGGAGATCACGATTCCCATTTCCGGAATCGGCGGGGTATCCGACTGGCGCGATGCGGCGGAGTTTATCCTCATGGGCGCCTCCAGTGTCCAGGTTTGCACGGCAGCCATGCATTATGGCTTCCGAATCATAGAAGAAATGCTTGAAGGGTTGTCCGATTACATGGATTCCAAGGGTTTCCGAACCATTGCCGATTTTGTGGGAAAAGGGGCAAGGAATTTTGTGGAATGGGGCGATTTGAATCTGAATTATCGAATCGCCGCGGAAATCAGCAAAGACTTGTGCATAGGCTGTCAGTTGTGCTATGTGGCTTGTAATGACGGCGGCCATCAGTGCATTCATCTTGATGGTCCGGGCGGAAGGGTGCCCAGAGTGGAGCAGGAGGATTGCATCGGATGTAACCTGTGCAGTCTCGTCTGCCCGGTTCCCGGCTGCATCACAATGAAAGAGATTGACACAGGGAAGCCTTACATGAATTGGAAGGAGTTCCAGAAAAGTCTGGCAAGAGCTTAGTGGGCTGTCAACCTTTATTTTAGGGGTTATGTCATTCCCACGAAAGTGGGAATCCAGAATCTTAATACTGGATTCCTGCTTACGCAGGAATGACGCTATACCGGATAACCCACAATTTGAGTGTTGACAATGCATTAGTGGGTTGGGACATAAATAACGTCAATGATTTGGCGATGGATGCGACGCGCCAAGGCGTGATGGAATTTGTGTCTCGACCCACTTAACAGCGAGGAGATGAAGTCTGTGGCGTATCGGGGAAAGGTCGTAGTAATCGCGGATGATCCGATGGTGACTCCGGAGATTAGGGACTACCTGCGAAGCGGCGAATTCGAGATCTTCGAGTCGCGGCCTGACGCTCTTTTACCGCTCCTTTCATCCCAGTCCCCCCACGCCCTCTTGATCGGCGTTTCCCCCCCCGATTTCTCCGCTCTCTCCATGATTGAAAGTATCAGGCCGTCATCTCAAGGGAAGCCTTGTCTGGTGATTGCTTTGATGAGGGAATACACCCGGGATGATGAAGAGCGCATCCTGAGGTCCGGCGTGGACGGCTTTCTCCTTCTCCCCGTTTCCAAAGGTGAGTTCCTCAAGGGAATGGGCTACTTCGTGGAGCTCATCAAGGATGAAAGGGGTGAATCCCAGCGGGCTTCGAGCCGACGGCACCGCATACTGGTTGTGGATGACGACCCGAGCATTCAGAAACTGCTGAAGGCTCATCTGTCCCTCGCGGGCTTTGAGGTCATCCATGCCTTAAACGGAGAGGATGGACTGAAAGTGGCCGTCGCCGACCGTCCTGATCTCATTCTATTGGATGTCATGATGCCCGGGATGAAGGGTTTTGAGGTCTGCCAGCAGTTGAAGTCCCAGGAAGAGACCGGGGACATCCCTGTCATCTTCCTGACTTCTCTCTCCGCCTTCCAGGAGCGCATGGAGGGGCTCAAGTCCTCTGCAGACGACTATATTGCGAAGCCTTTTGTGCGATCCGAGCTCCTGGCCCGAATTCGTGCGCTCCTGCGAACCAGAGAATCGTCTTTCATTTAGTGGTTACCCCATTTTCCCTGGAGATTTTCAAGAATCTCTTCTGCGGGATTCCGGAAGAGATGGGCGCAGTCCTCTGTCGAACAGGGCTTTCCGCCAATATCCGGGAACGCCGCGATTTTTCCTGCGCTCTTTTCGATTCCATGGGGCGACTTCTGGCCCAGGCCGCTCACATCCCCGTTCACCTGGGGTCCATGCCTCTCCTTCTCCACCGCCTTGCAAGTGAATACGCCTTTTCTCCCGGTGATGTGATCCTTGTGAATGACCCCTTCTCCGGAGGAACCCATCTCCCTGATCTTACTCTGGTGAGTTCCTTTAATGTTGGGCGGAAACTCTCAGGGTTTCTGGCCGTAAGGGCCCACCATGCCGACATAGGAGGGGCTTTCCCCGGGTCCATGGGGCTTTCCGGTGAGATTTACTCCGAAGGGGTTCGCATCCCGCCGGTATATATCGTGAAAAAAGGAAAGACCGACAGGGATCTCCTCAATTTGCTTCTTTCCAATTGCCGCTCACCCGAGGAGCGAAAAGGGGACTTGCACGCCCAGCTCGCCGCCCTGAAAAGGGGGGAAGCCCGCTTCAAGGAGCTCATTGCCCGCTATGGTTTGAAAGTCCTGAAAGAGCACACCCGGGCCTTGCTTCAGTATTCTGAAACTCTGACTCGCGAGGCTTTGCGAAGGATTCCCGGAGGAACGTATCGTGCAGTGGAGACCCTGGATGGCGATGGAGTGCAGAAGGGGCTGATCTTGCGGGTCAAGCTCGTCATAGGTGGCGGAGAGGTGATGTGCGATTTCTCTGGGACCGCTGCCGAGGGCAGGGGCTGTCTCAATGCGCCGCTCCCCGTGACATGCGCAGCCGTGTATTACGTGTTCCGGTGCCTCATTGGAGACAACATTCCCGCCAATGAAGGATGTTTTCGGCCGATCCGAATCCACGTCCCGCCCGGATGCCTCTTGAATGCCGGACCTCCTCGGGCAGTGGCGGGCGGAAATGTAGAGACCTCACAGCGGGTTGTGGATCTTCTCCTTCTGGCTCTCTCCCAGGCACTTCCCGGGTTGATTCCGGCTGCAAGCTGCGGCACAATGAACAATCTCTCCCTCGGGTGGGAAATCGAGGGAAGAGAAGACGCAGGATCCTCGCGCGACAGTTCTCTTACCTATTATGAGACCATAGGAGGCGGGGCGGGCGCCGGTCCTGAGTGGTCCGGAGATTCCGGGGTTCAGACTCATATGACAAATACCCGGAACAGCCCCGTAGAGTGGCTGGAAATCCTCTATCCTTTACGAATCCTCAGGTATGCCTTGCGCGGGGGATCAGGGGGATCGGGGAGGCTTCGGGGCGGCGAGGGGGTTGTCAAGGAATTCGAGTTCCTGGCGCCCACCCGGGTTTCGATGATCTCCGAGCGGAGAGAGAGTTCCCCCTATGGCCTGGCGGGTGGAGGCTCGGGCGCTCCTGGCGCCAATCTTCTTCAGCACAGAGGACAGACGGTCAAGCTTCCGGCGAAGTTCGTGAGAACCGTGGATAAGGGGGATCACCTGATCATAGAGACTCCCGGTGGCGGCGGTTGGGGGAAAATCAAGCCACAGAGTCACGGAGGTGGAAAAGGAACACCGTAATAGGGGGAGGATTCCACGAAACATGCGTATAACCTAAGATTCTCTGTATCTC
Organism: Armatimonadota bacterium; assembly: GCA_016183865.1. GTDB lineage: Bacteria > Vulcanimicrobiota > JACPDT01 > JACPDT01 > JACPDT01 > JACPDT01. The sequence goes on from JACPDT010000310.1 coordinate 6,621, forward strand.
TGTGACTATGCGGCAAATATTTTGTACCCTGGGGAGGGCAACTGGTGCTGGGGCTTCTGGAAGCTAGAGACGGGCGTTCTGCTCAAAGCTCTTTTTTGTCTGTGGGCCTCGGATATCTTGTCGCCTATGGAGAGAAGTTTTTTGGTCCGGGCTCCATTTGGGTGGCCAGAACGGTTCAGGATTTGGTCTCAAGGCATCCCCGGGCTGCGGGCATATCGGCTTGCAGTCCTTTCATTGGGACGGCCCGGGACATGGCCCTTAAGATCAAAGAGGCCCTCGGCATCCCGATCATTCTTGGCGGACCTCACATATCCGCACTGCCCGGCGAGCTGCCGTCCTGGGCGGATGTGGGGGTCATCGGCGAGGGGGAGGCCACGATGGTGGAGCTGCTTCACGCCCTGGCCCCAGGCGGGTGCTCACTCCCTCGTATCCAGGGCATTGTGTACAGGGAGAATGGCGTCATACAGGTCAACCCTTCTCGAGCGCCTCTTGACCCTCTGGACCAGATACCTCCGCCCCGTCGGGATCAGTTGCTCCACGGGAGTCCCTTATGGGAGGAGGCGAATCTTCTTACATCCAGAGGGGCGCCCTTGCGCACTGCCTGGACTCCATCCTGGGTGGGGGAATCCTTTCGGCGTCACACGCCCGATTATGTGGCCAGGGAGATAAGAGAGCTGATTCGCGAGTTTCACCCCCGTTTCATCGGGTTTCAAGACGAGCTCTTCGCCGCGGACAGAGTGAGGCTCCGTGCGTTGGTGGAGATCCTGGAGCGGGAGGAGATCTGCCGTGATGTGACATTCGGCTGTGTGGCCAGGCCCGATCTGATCAATCGGGAGGTTTGCGGATTGTTTCTTAAGATGAACTTGCGGACGGTTCTCTTGCTCTTTTTTTCAGGCTCAGATCGAGTCTTGAAGAGGACAGGGAAAGGGCTCAGCCTTCGGCAGAACCAGAGAGCTCTGGACCTGTGTTACGAAAGCGGCATCATAGCAGACGGAATGTTCATCCTTTTCTCCCCGGAAGAAGGGGCGGAAGATATTCGGGAGACTCTCGATTTTCGAAACCAAAACAGGGAGAAACTGAGAATTGCCGAATTTGTTCCTGCAATCCCCTATCCGGGAACAGCGTTTTGGGATAAGGCATTGGGCTCGGGGCTGGTGTCCGCAAAGGACACAGACTGGAAGCTCCTGGACTCCTCTGCGGACGAGTATGTGTGTGTCAACAGCACGATTCCACTGGAGGAGCTGTCGGCCCTCAGTGAAGAATTGGAGCGATTGTAACAAGTTTCACAGGTCGGCGCAAGGAAGCGACGGAATCGCCGGAGGAAAAGAAAAAATAAACNNNACGGAATCGCCGGGGGAGAAGAGAAAATAAACCAAGGAAAGGGGGGGGAAACCTGATCACAAAGGTGCGTTTTGGCTTGGTACTACTGTTTTCAGTGATAGGGGTTTTGTTACCGTCCTTTGTCCTTTCGGCGCCGAAGACGCAGGAAAAGATCACATCCTTTTTTGACAGGAAAGGCCAGACGGCCTTCGAGATGACCGTGCGGACTATCACTGAGGATGTGGCGAAATACAAGACCCGAATCCAACAGGTTCAGTTGCATATCAAGATTCAAAGGGGGGCTTTTCGGAGCAAGGGGGTGGAGCTGGAATGGGCCGGCTCCGACCTGACTCATTACAATCTGGTCGTTCTGAGGCAAACGGACAGCATGACCCCATATACAAAAGTATTCGATTTTGTTCTTTCCTATCCGGTTACCGTGAACTGGGAGAATGCGGTTCTGAAGTTCAAATATCAGCCAGTGAGAATGGACATTAATGACGTCATGGGCGTCATATATCGTTTCAAGACAGGCAAGTTTGAGGCATTTCGGCCTTAATCTATGGAGGAGGTAGGAGAATGAAAGTAAAGGCTGCATTGGTTCAGATGCATTGCGGTGAGGATCGTGATCAAAACCTGGAGAAAACGATCACAATGGTAGAAAAGGCGGCTAAAGACGGAGCCAGAATCGTGTGCCTGCAGGAGGTCTTCAATTCCATTTATTTTCCCCAGTATATTGACAGTAAATATTACAACTGGGCGGAGCCGATTCCGGGACCGACCACCCAGCGGCTCCAGGAAACAGCAAAGAAGAATGAGATCGTCCTGATCGCTCCCATATATGAGATGGCAATGACCGGAGTCTATTACAACACTGCTGCAGTCATTGACCATGAAGGCAAGATTCTGGGAATCTACCGGAAAAATCACATCCCCGACCTCCCCTGTTTTCATGAGAAGTTCTATTTCAAGCCCGGAAACCTCGGCTACCCCGTCTTCCACACGGAGTTCGGAAACATCGCAGTGTATATCTGTTATGACCGCCATTTCCCGGAAGGGCCGCGCATTTTCGGTCTCAACGGAGCGGACATGATTTTCATCCCAACCGCCACAAAGGGTTCCTACAAGTATCTGTGGGAAATCGAGCTGAAGGGTCACGCGGTGGCAAACGGCATATACGTTGGAGGCGTGAATCGAGTCGGCCAGGAAGATGCGATGGATTTCTACGGATGCAGCTTTTTTTGCAATCCCAAGGGGGAGATCATTTCCCAGGTAGGGGATAAGGACGATGCCGTCGCTCTTGCCGAGATAGATTTTGATTTGATCAAAGAGGTCCGCCATATGTGGCAGTTCTTCAGGGACCGTCGCCCTGAGACGTACTTTCCGGTTGCTCAGTTGCTTCCATAGTTTTTATCTGTAGGAGGTTGAGGAAATGACTCTCATGCAGCAAGGCGCTCAGGAGATCATCGAGAAGCGGAAACAGTACATTTTGCCCTGCATTACTCATTATTATGAGGATCCCCCGGAGTTTGTCAGGGGAGAGATGCAGTACCTGTATGACAACCAGGGGAAGAAATACCTGGATTGCTTCGCAGGAGTCGTGACGGTCAACTCGGGTCACTGCCATCCGGAGATCGCTTCCGCGATCATCCGGCAGGTGCAGACCCTCCAGCACACCACCACATTGTACCTCACCCGCCCCATGGTGGACCTTGCCGAAAAGCTTGCGGAGATCACTCCCGGTTCCCTCCAGAGGAGCTTTATTTGCAACAGCGGGACAGAGGCAACGGAAGGCGCCTGTCTCCTGGCGAAGATTCACACAGGGGCTCACGAATTCATCGCCCTCAGGCACTCTTTCCACGGCCGATCCATCATCGCCATGACCCTGACAGGGCAATCCAGCTGGCGGATCGGCGGCCCCTACGTCTTTGGGGTGAATTTCGTGTCCAGCGCTTACTGCTACCGCTGCCCCTTCGGCCAGAGCTATCCCGGCTGTGACCTGGAATGCGCGAAAGATGTGGAGAACATCATCCGAACCTCCACCTCCACCCGGGTGGCCGCAATGATCGCCGAGCCCATACAGGGAAATGGAGGGGTGATCACTCCCCCTCCTCCATACTTCAAGAAGGTTCAGGAAATCCTGAAACGTTATGGCGCCTTGCTCATTTCGGATGAGGTTCAAACCGGATTCGGTCGAACCGGCGGGAAATGGTTCGGCATTGAGCAGTGGGGTGTGGAGCCCGACATCCTCACCATGGCAAAGGGATTCGGAAACGGATGGCCCATCGGTGGATTCATCGCAAAGCCTGAGATCGCAGACTCCATAAAGGGTGGACAACACTTCTCCACCTATGGAGGAAATCCCGTATCATCCGTGGCCGCCCTGGCTAACATCCGGGTCATTGAGAAGAGCAACCTGGCCCAAAACGCCGCAACCGTGGGCGCTTATTTCAAGGACAAGCTCCTGGAGCTTCAACAGAAGTACTCCCTTATCGGAGATGTCAGGGGAATGGGGCTAATGCTGGGGATGGAGCTCGTCAAGGACCGGAAGACAAAAGAACCGGCGGCAAAAGAAATGGCGAGGGTCATGGAAATTTGCAAAGATGATGGAGTCCTCATCGGAAAGGGCGGTCTGGATGGAAACGTGATCCGCATCAAACCCCCTCTATGTATCACAAAGGGCGATGTGGATTCCGCCGCCGCCGTCATGGACAAGGCCTTCGCCCAGGTGCAGAAATAACGTAACTACTCAGGTAGACAGGATGCAGGAGTCAGAATTCAGAATAGCCTGCGAATAGGCCTCCAACAGCTTGCTGACGTTCTCATTCTGACTCCTGACTACCTGAGTAGTGTAGACAGGATGCAGGAGTCAGAAACGGGCAACCCCACAGAGATCCTCGATCACCGTGTCCAGTCTGTCATCCGTCACGTGGGCCTCGACCCCCGGGGCGATTTGTCTCATTAGCCCTGTCAGCACTTTGCCCGGTCCGACTTCGACGAAACAGGTGAATTCATCGGCCACGAGGCGCTCGATCGTCGGATACCAGCGCACGGCGCCGGCTACCTGCTCTTTGAGGGCATTGCGCACGGAGGAAGCATCACGCACATAGTCGCCCGTCACGTTTGCCACGACGGGAATCTCAGGGGCGCGAATTTCGGCGGCATTCAATTCCGAGGCGAAGCTGTCCCTGATCCTGTTCATCAGGCTGCAATGGAAGGGTGCGCTGACCTTCAAGGGGATCGCTTTTCCACCGATCCTACGGGCTTCAGCAGATGCCTGCTCCACTGCCTTCCTCTCCCCCGAGATCACTGTCTGCTGCGGGCTGTTCAGGTTGGCAATTTCCACGCAGCCCAGGCAGCGGGAAGATGCACAAATCTCCTCCACTTTTTCCGCAGGGATTCCCATTATTGCAGCCATGGCTGTGCCCTGTGACTGCTTGGCGGCTTCGGCCATCAGGAGCCCTCTTTTTCGAACCAGACGGAGGGCGGTCTCAAAAGTCAGGGCCCCTGCCGCCACGAGTGCGGAATATTCCCCCAGACTGTGCCCTGCAACCGCCTGAGGAGCAAGCCCGCGCGTTTTCAGAACGTGCAGTGCGGCCATACTTGCCAGGAAAATCCCCGGCTGGGCGTTCTCTGTCTGAGTCAGTGCCTCCTCCGGTCCTTCAAAGCACAGGCGGCTGATGGGATATTCGAGAATTCCATCCGCTCTTAAAAAGACATCCCGGGCGATTTCCGGGTAGAGCCCGGAAAGACGTGACCCCATTCCCACCTTTTGGGAGCCCTGGCCTGGAAAGAGGAACGCAGTTTTCTTCACTTCTCCACCTCAAATCAAAGAGTCAGAACTCGTGTTTTCGAATTCTGACTCCCTAACTTCTGACTGTAAGGCTTTGGTTCCTTTTAGCTTAGTCCAGCACGGACAGCGTCTTCGGAGCGCGTTTCGCCGAATAGCTGGGTCTGCTCGAGTAGCTCGGCTTCGAGGAATAGGACGGCTTGCTTGAATAGCTCGGCTTTGAAGAATAGGACGGCTTGCTGGAATACTTGGCCTTGGACGCGGATCTTGTGCCGGATCCTGCAGTGGTGAGAAGGTTGTTGACGCGACTGAGTGCTGAGAGTGTTGACACGATGATTGCCCCCTTGTGTAGTGTGTTGTTTTTTGGTCCTGTTGAACCCTGAGAGTAATTCTACAGAAGAGAACATCAAAAGTCTGTAGACAATTTGCGGTGTGGAGTTAACGATCTGTGAACAAATCGCGAAAGGCGGGATGTGGGACTTTTCCCGCATTTTTCTGCAACCTCTGGCCACGCACTTTGATTTCCACAATCCCAAATGGTAAATGAGTGGCGCCTCTAGTTGGATCCGCCTTGGAACTTGATTGTCACTTGAGTCCATGAGAAAATTGCATCAGAAGACTCTTTGTGAGGAGGGAAACTTTATGAGTGGGACAATTGTCAGCCCCTTTTCTGCTCAAAATCTGCGAGGCATTGACCGGCAACCATCTCTCTGGTCATACACAAAATCGGAATCCTTCGACCCGGGCAATGCCCTGTTCGAGGGCGGTCTGAGGTTCGGAGCAGGGATACTGGATTATTACTCAGCGACCGTTGCGGCCAGGCAGACCGAGATGTCTCCAGCAAGATTTGGAGTCGGTGTCCTGGGCGGATGCCAGGCCCTGGTCGGCCTTGGCGAAATCTTCTCAGGCATGGAAGAGGCGGACCGCGGCGAGAGGTATGGGCGTTCGGGCACTGCCGGAAAAATGGGTATTCTGCAGGGTGTCGGAGACATGGTCTCAGGCGCCGGTCTCATTGTCGCATCTGTTCCGGTGACCCTGGTCGGAGTCGGCATGGCCACATTGGGGACCATAGGCTCGATCTTTCTTGAAGACAAGTAGCAAACCGAAGGAGGCAGGAAAATGTTCAGAATCCTGGATATCAGCAATTATTCTTCGTTCCCTGTTTTGTCCGTCAACAAGAGCGGGAAAGAAACCGATGAGAGCCCGTTGTCTATAGAAGACAAAGGGGTCAGCCGGAAGGAATCGCTCACGGAGATCATGGGCGAGAAAGTCAAGAGCGCACTCAACAAACTCAGGAATTTCGCGAAACAGAACCCGGGTGAAGCAGGAGCAGTCACGGGCACTGTCGGCTTCCTGGCGGGGGCCGCCATAGGGGCAAACGAGAGAGCAAATGAGCTGGAAAAAGAGCTCCAGAAAATCAGAGGAATTCCTGAGAAGGCTGTTACATTAAGAACGAACCTCGACAAGACCGGCCCCTCCTCCACAGAAGCTGCAATTATAGCACAGGATGCCCTGGCAACTATTGAGGACATGGAGACTCATGATTTCGTCAGGGAATTGGGAAACAAGTACCTTGACCTCATTCTGGAGAAGAAGTTGAACAATACGGAGGCGTTCCTGGCGCGTATCGTCAGGACAAATACCGATCCCACGGCGACGCATATTGGGGGCGAGGCCGCCGCGGAACTCCAGAAGGTGGCTTTCAAGATTCTGGCAACCGGCGCCGCAGGGCAGGGCAATGAGGCTCTTTTTCAGGCGATGGGCGAGATCTACCATAGCGATCATTTGAGCGACGCAGTCAGTCGCCGAATCGGCAATGCTTTCCTGCAGGAAATATTGAAAAATTGCAATGATCAAAAGGAGGCCAAACTTGGAAAGTTCTTCCAGGAAGTTATTGCAATGGTTCCGGAGGGCGACGACCATGACATTTCTCGGCACCAAGCTAACGAGACGGCGGTGGCGATACAGAAAATCGCACTGGACAATCTGAAGAAATTGGAAACCGACAAGAGTCCGGCGCCCATAGTCCATTTACTTCCTGCCATTGCCCTGCAGTTAGGAGCAGCCGCCGACGGATACGGATATTCCAAACTGCAATGCAAACTGGGAAGAGTATTTCTTGATGCCATAACAGCCGATTCACCGAACCCGACAGTGACCCTGCTGGCCCAAACAGCCAGAAAATTCTCCGAAAAAGAGTGGCGCACCGACGAATTCAACGCCCAGCGGGAAGCTCTGAAAAAGATCAGGCATATTCTCGCGCCTGAAGAGCAAGAGCCTGTAAAACCTGAAAAGAAGGGGCGTGTGAGGGATTTCTCCTCCTTCTTCTCGGAAGGACCCCTACCTCATTTTCTTTAGATTTTGAAAAGAACCGTCTTCTCATGCCCTTCAGACGGCTTTGGTGGGTTGAGACCCACTAAGCTAGTTGCCCCTGATAAAAGGGCTCTCTGAACCGCGAAAAATCTTGATTTGGGAAGTGTTTTTCGGCAGGAATATGGACACGGACCTCGGATCCCTACATATGCAGCCGTTTTTCACGATCTAAACCTTCTGGCCGCCCA
>JACPDT010000305.1 GCA_016183865.1 Armatimonadota bacterium
CGTGGACGCAGAATTCGGGAAAACTACCCATTTGCGGCAGATCGAGGACTATCTTCGAGAAGAGGGAATTCCCTGTGTTTATCACTATGTCGCCAAGGGGGAAGAGCGGAAAAAGCCCGAATGGAGCGATTCCGAGTTTCTCCTTCTGGATGAGGCCCAGAGACTGGGGTCCGACATTTTCAGGGAAGTGGCCGATTCGGTTCGCACGGTCGCAGGCACCCACGAGAATCTCATGGAAAGGCTTGGGTTCGGGGACGCTTCAGTGGTCACGCTGGAATTGCCGCCCATCACCCGCGAGCGGCTTTTCCAGATACTGCAGAGAAGGCTTGACGCGGCATCGTTTCAGGGAACCGCCCCACACCGCTTTACCGAAGAGGCCGCGAATTTTCTTTTTCGGGAAACAGGGGGGAATCTGCTTTCTATAAGACTTATTTGCTATGAGCTTTTCATGCGCGAAAGATTACCTTCAGAAATCGGCAGAGAAGTGGTAAGTGCGGGGGAGGTCAGGTGGGGGTGAACGGTTACAGGAAATGTTCACAGGAAAGTTACCTTTACGAGGTTTATTTGAGCACTTGATGACATCCCAATGACCGCCTGTGCTGAAACACATGACATCCGAAGGGGTCGGAGATGCGAAAAAGGCGGGAGGGGTACAAATGAGCGGCATGAACATGATCCCGGGAGCCTGGATCAGCGGCGGAAACACACCTGTCCTACCCGAGAACTCGAAACCTGAGTCCCCGCAGGACACTCGGACCACAGAACATAAGGACACAAGCGAGATTACGGGGGAAGAAGGCAAGCCCCAGGTCATGCCTGGAAAAGGTAAAATAGAGCTGTCTTCGGGCCAGGCTGCGGCGCCTCAGAGTGTCAGTACTCCGATGGAGGAGCTGACGACCGCGATGGAAGACTTTCTGGCGCGGCTCATGACAAGCATAGCCGAGAAGAAGACCGATGCGGAGGTCCTCATAACTATTCTGAAGTTCGCCGACCCCGGTGTCACGAATCTCAAGGCCCAGGATGGTTTCTCCGATGTCCGGGACATTGCCGTGGGGCTTCTCGACAGCACCAGGATAACCGATTCCTCCGTAAAAGAAGCAGCCCGGAATCTTGCGGCAAAATTTGACCTGGCTGCGGGCGCCGGAAGTTCGCAGGATGGGGCGTGGGACGATTCTCAAGGATTGTCTTTGTATCTTCCCGGCTCGAAGGCAGGTACTCTCCCCCCCCAGGGGTTCCGGGGCGACGGAAGCGGGAATGACGTGCTCAAGCGGATGGACGATCCCTGGCAGCTCCGTCAGGGAAAAGTGGCGTCACCGGGCCCGTTATCGGCCGGACTCGCCCTTTCTCAGTACTACTTCAGCCCACCCGTGAAGTAGCCCGACCTTTTCTGCGGATGCGGGGAAGCACAATAAAGGGAAACTTCTCCCGCTTGTCCGGCCAGAAGGGGATGTCAACCCTGATGCGGACGAACCAGTCGAAGTTGACGTACTTGCCGTGGTAGGTGACAGGGCCATCATCGGGAATGGGGAATACAAAGCGGTGTTCCATGGGCTGTCCTGCCACAAGGTCATCCTTGAAGAACATGGTGTCAATGAGCTGGTGTTCACAGGGAGTTCCATTTCCGTGCTCATTGTACCCGATTTCCAGGTGAAGTCCCCTTGCATTGACATTTTCCACTGCTGTAAAGTGAACAGTCCCCTGCAACTGTGAGCCAAGACAGATTCCCTCGACCCGCTTACCGTTCAGGACCAGCTCTTCCAGATTTTCCAGAGATATGGTGAGATCGTACTTTTTTGCCATTCCTGCTCCTATGGAACTTCCATCACAACTGTCGGGTTCACTCTCAGCGATTTCTCGGCCCTGGTATCGGGCCACCAGGGCACATCCAGGCGCACCTTGATTTGCCAATTCACATAGTGGTTGTTGCCGCCCATCGCTGGAGGCGCCTCGGGAGGAATTCGAAAGGTCTCTTTATAGCAAAGGACCTCACCCGGCGCCAGTGTCACGTCCTTTGCCGGGACTCGAATATCTTCCAGCACCGTCTTGTGTGAAGTCGTGTCCGTTGTCCCCCTGGAAATGGCGGTTTCCACACAGGCCAGGGAGATCTCAATCTTCCGGAGTTTTGCCCTGGTTTTTGGGGTGACGATCACTTCACAGGAGACCTCTTCACCCAGGTTCTTCTCGGGTGGGGCATCGATTTGGATTTTCGCCTTGTCAAATGGTGTGGAGCTCATTTCATCAAAATTCTCCGGAGTTCTTGCTGCACCTCCTGGTGCTATTGCCTGTATTTCCGAACCCAGATATCGCGGCCTTGTGCAAGTGATTGCGTAGAACTCCCTGCCACATACACGTTCCCATTGGCGTCCACGTGGATTCCATTTCCTCCGTCATAATCATTCGCCGGGCCGTCATATGTCTCTGTCCAGATGGGCGTCCCATTTGGGGAGTACTTGCGAATCCAGACATTGTAGCTCTGGAAAAGGTCGTTACGCTGCTCGTACCCCGTCACATAGACATTTCCGAATATATCCACAGCGATCCCGTTCCCCGCATCATAGCCGTTGGGTGGGCTGTTGTAAGTCTGACTCCATAGCATGTTTCCATTGGTATCGAGTTTTGCTACCCAAACATCGGAAGCGAGTCCGGGAGCCTCATAATGTACGTAACCCGTTACATAGACGTTTCCCAAGGCATCAACGCAAATGGCGTGCCCTTCGTCGCTGTAGCTCCCTGTGCCGTTATAGGACCTTGTCCAGAGGACGTTTTGATTTGTATCGTATTTCCGAACCCAGATATTGAAGCCTTCTCCCGCAGCGGGCGCGTTTCCTGTCACATATGCGTTCCCTGAGGAATCTGCTGCGATGTCACGGGCTATCTCACTGTCAGGGCCACTGCCGAATGAGTCCGTCCAGAGCGTGTTTCCTGATGAATCCAGTTTCCGCACCCGTATGTCATTGCTGCCTGAGCTGATCCACCCGGCTACAAAAATATTTCCAAAGGGATCAAGAGCTATTCCATCCCATTGGGTATTGACGAAGGGGGTCCCAACTACTTTTGGCCAGGGAGCGCCAACCGGATTGAGGCTGGAATTGTATTTTGCCACCCAACTCCATTCATAACCTGAATCTACCGAGGCTCCGGCCACCAACACATTTCCTGAACCGTCCAAAGCGATGGCTTGTCCAAACCCGCCTTCAGCAAGGAGGCCTAAATCGAATGTCTCAAAGAGAGAGGTTCCGGTGGAATTGTACTTTTTTACCCAAGCGTATGGGGTGTTCCCTAATCCGATCCCATTACCTGCAACATACACGTTCCCAGAGGAATCTACGACAACCCTCCTGGCTTCGTCGTCAATACTGGCAGCACCGTCGCGCGTGTCTTGCCACACCATCTGAGGAAGAGCCGTGAAAGCCAGAGCCGGTCCTGTCGCCGGAACGTTGTTCACTTTCACGACCACAACGCCGTCCGTCACCCCTGTGCCGGCAGGCACTGTGCAATCAATCCTGGTATCGGTCCATGAAGAGATGCTCGCACTTGCAACCATGACCCCGCCTATGGTCACAATTCCTCTGTTCGGATCATTGCCGAAATTGTTGCCGTTGATGGTCAGGGTAGTACCTGCGGTCCCGCTTCCGGGAGAAATACCGGAGATTTCGGGGGGAGGAAACTGTATCGTCATGATCCCTGTTTCGGTCGGATGCACTCCACAGCGGAAATTGTATGTACCCGGGCTCTGGGACTGAAAGGAGAAACTCTGACCGGGCGCGAGGTCAGGGGTGATCGAGCTTCCGTCACCGGCGTTCACCACACTGTGATTGAGCTGGCCGGCATTGATCAGCAGGATGGTCTCACCCTTGTTCAGGGTCATGGAGGAAGGGACAAAGCCTGAGTCTGTGGCGGTCATGCCCAATTGAGCGGGGACTGACGCAGTCTGCCCGAGGGCCACGACAATGGGAATGATCCTGTGGGCCACGATTTTCCTGGCCCCATCGAGAGCCTTCACCTCAACTGTCTTGTTTCCCACAGGCACCGCTGAGAAAACAAGGGTTGTCTGGGATCTGGCAACGGTTTGAATCAATGGATTGGAAAGACCATCACCCCTGACCTGCGCTTCTATCGTCTCCGTGGAGGCAGGAATCAGCTTTCCTTCCGGTCTGGCCTGGGGCCACTGAATTTGAATCTGAACCTCCCCTGTACGGCCTGCCCCTGAATCGCTCAAACCGGAGGATGTGCCGGTTCCGCCCGAGTTGTTGCTTGAAACCGAGGCGCTGCCTCCTCCGCCGCCGGCGCAGCCGGAAAGAATGACAGGAGCCAGAAGTAGAAGAGAAACCCAAAACCATTTCTTCATGACGATGCACCCCGCTGAATGTTATTTCTTACAGGTCAGGTAGTGGAAAGGGCTCCCCTCCTTCTCCTTACGGGCGTGACTTTTCAACCGTGAGGGCAGGCTGGACGAAGAAGAAAATCACTCATGATGATAAGACTGCTCCCACCCAGAGGAATCCCGAATAATAGATTCTACCCGTCGGGACCCTGAGTCCTGCTGAGTTCGGGTTCACCCTGAATCTCGGGGCAGGCCACGTCGAGCTCTTGAACTGCAACGCCAATCATCGTCAAAGATGTCCCACGTGGGACTTTTTACGTATTTTTCGTAACTACTCAGGTAGTCAGGAGTCAGAATGCAGGAGTCAGGATGAGGACGTCAGCGACGAGATTTAAGGAAGAAGGAAGCGTGAATGGTTACAATCTGTTAACAGCGTCTGTATTGTAGTTTTCATCCAATTGGGTTAAACTAGAAGTCGAGGGAAAGGGGGCCGCAGTCTTGTCCATAACGAGTGGGATCACCGGAATCGCGCCCCGTGTTCCTCTTTCACTTCCAACTTCTCCGCCCCCGCTTCAGGCGCAGGCCAATCCTGTGGACTCGGCTTACGGGGTGATCGCTCCCCTGACGAGTATCCTGGGCGCAGGTATGATGAGCATCGTTACCGTGATGGACTTCAAGGCTGCCCGCGAGCAAGGGGACAAGAAAGCCCTCGGGAACGGCCTTTTCAATGCAGCACAGATTGCCACATTCGTTGGCGCCATGTCTACAGGGCTCATGCTGCCCGGCATCATACTCTTCTCGGCCATTGAGCTCGGGAAATTCGCTTATAATGGTTTCAATCCCGATGCAAGAGTCCGCTATTCGTAGATTCTCTCGAGTTTCTGTTCATCCCAAAGGTTAACAAGTTGTTTCTTGAGCCTGCCCCGTCCTCGTGATACCATGGCCATGCGAAAGGGGGAACATTACTATGTCATTGCGGATAGGGGAAACAGAGTCGCCCAGGCCGTACAAATTGTTCTTCGATAACAAGCTTCTTGAGGTGGATCCATCCAGAAACGATGAGGCCAGGAAGATTGATGAAGACGAAAACCACATTCTGGATGCAAGTGAAATCCGGGATTATCTTCGCGCCGAGGACATCCTGCAGGATCCCTCCAAAGTAAAGGTGGACGCAGATTCCATTCTCAGGGATTATGCGCTTTATCTTATGAATCGCCCCTTGCCTCAGGCTTCTCTATATCCGAACCTTTCGGATGTGGAGAATCAGCTCAAGGACTGGGCTCAAAAATATCCTGAGATCACGACCCTGGTTTCCCTGGGCAAGACCCAGGAGAATCGCGACATCTGGGCCATCCGAATCGGCAAGGGCCTGGCGGAAAACCCTGATTCCAAGCCCGGTCTTGTGATCACAGGCCTCACCCACGCGCGGGAATGGAACACAATTGTTCTGGCATCCAATGTGGCCAAAGAGCTTATCGAAAACCACGGGACAGACCCGGCCGCCACGAAGGCCGTGGACAATGCGCAGATCTGGGTCATCCCCTGCCTGAATCCGGACGGCTATGTGTACAGTCGGGAGAAGAACAGTTGGTGGAGGAAGAACCGCCATCCCATCACCCAGGAGGAAACGGGCTGCCCGGGCAAAGAGTGCCCTGTTGATCTGAAGGCAGCTCAGCCCATTGCCGTAGGCGTTGACCTGAACAGGAACTACGATGACGGGACGCCTGAGCATGCCTATCTTTATCGCCCCGATGGGGACAAACCCTGCGACACCTGGGACGATTTCGGCTGGGCCACCAGTGACCGGCCCTCTTCCGATACGTACAGAGGACCCAAGGGGGCTTCAGAGAACGAAGTTCACTCCGAGCTTTCCTTCTTCCTCGGCAAGCCCGACACGAAGCGGGATGTGCTGTTGTGGGATCCCGTGAAAAAGGAGCTTGTCCCTGCCTCCATGGCCGTTCCACGCCCAAAGGGCGCCATAGATCACCACAGTTACGGGGAGGATATCCTGCACCCCTGGGATCACACATCAGAGCCGCCTGAGAATGTAGCTATCTATAAGGAAATCGGCGCAGGGATGAACCGTGTCATGGAGAAGCCTTACACAATCATGAGCGGTGCGGATCTTTACCCCACATCGGGCAGCTCTCTGGGGCTCTGGCACGCGAACGATGTTCTCGGTTTTACGATAGAGATGGGACGATCGTTCCAGCCCGGTGAGCCTGAGTTGACATCATCGGTGAAAAATGTGACCAAAGCGGACATTTACTATGCCGGATGGATCGCGGACCACTTCCCGCCGCCTCCTCCTCCGCCACCACCGGAGCCTCCGCCCAATGAGCCGCCGGCGAATCCGCCGCCCAACGCTCCGCTACCTGAGAATCCTCCGACAGGGGGTTCGTGACAGGAGTCAGGCATAAACAGGTCTCGATTAGAGCGGTCGAGAGTCGGAAATTGCCGAATCCCTTCTTCAGGGAACCCTGGAAGAAGGGATTCTTGATGTCAGGTCCCTCCCCTGGCCCGGCCGGGCGCTCCGCTCAAGCCCGAAGACCCGCATCTTCCGCCCTGCTGTTGTTCCGGTAATAAAGGTGATCGAAATAATTCTCCAGGGTTCTCGCGGTTTCGGGATCTTCTATTCTGACAAGGAGCTCTCGATTCGTGAAAAATCCCCGCTTGTACCAGTCAGTGCTGCCCATAAGAATTGTCCCCTCGTCGAAGACTGCGAATTTCGTATGAAGTATCATGTCGGGATTTGCGCTGGAATCGAACAATCTTGCATCCACTCCGCCCGCTGTGAGCTTGTGGCAGCTTGTCCGGTTGCGCACAATCGGGAGCCTCAATGTGTGCTCTCTTCCCTGGAATTTCAGTCTAAGGCCGCCTGCGCTCTTGTCGGAGCCGTCCAGAAGCACTTTCACATCCACTCCCGCTTCGGAAGCCTCCTGCAAAGCGTTGACAATGTCGTCATCATCAAATATGAACTGGCTGACTCTGATTTTCTCCTTTGCCTGCCTTATTTCTCTCAATATGGTTTCTTTCCGTTCCGGCCCGCCCGGGGTCGGAGAAATCACTTCCATCGTAGCCGCTCCTTTGGCCATAGGAGAGCGCTCCTCGCGCAGGGGATTCATCTCTTGCTCCCGATTGTCTCCGGAAGCGTTCCAGTCCGCGTCAAAAAAGGTCGCCAGATCGGCCAGGACAGGTCCGGCTACAAGTACGTTCAGATCCTCATTTGTAACTGACGACGCCCAGTTCGTGCCCCCAAGAACTGCTTTCTCTCCGTCCGCTATCAGGAGTTTTGCATGGTTGTAGGCGCGTGCCTCTCCAAGTATGGACCTGGACTGGAACTCCCTGATTTCCAGTCCTGCGCTTTTGAGCAAGGTGAATCTGTCTCGGTCCTCGCGGGAAGCTTCTTTTCTCCACATCGGATCCAGAAGAAGCCTTACTTTCACTCCTCTTATCGCAGCCTTGCGCAATGGCTCGCTCCATTCGGCTTTCATGAAATGGTACATCGTGAGATCCAGCGTCTTTTGGGCGGAAGCGATCAAGCCCATGACTTCGCTCTGGGTCTCCGGAACCGAAAGAAGAGGCATTACGCTATTTCCCTGGATCGGCGCGAATCCGGATCTTGCAGCAGGCATAGAGTTCGGAGTTCCCTGGGGAATAACCGTTTTTTCGGCTGATCCGGACTCTCCGCGGTGTTGAGCAAAGAGGGGGGCAACAAGACGCATCCAGAGGGGCTTGTTCTGCACCTGGACGATCTTTTCCACAGGGATGCCTCGAATTTGCGAGATGCCCGCCTCGGCAAAGGCTCTTAGCACCTTTTCTCTGTCCTTAGAGTCATTCACATTGATCGTTTCCAGGTAGTCCAGGAAAGAGATTCCATGCTTTGTCATGAACTCATAACTCGGAGCGGAGCTGTAATCGGCCATGTTCAGCTTTCTTTTCATCGTTTCAGGGTGTGTATCGCCGTAAATTCCGTGCGGGTATACTATGTGGTCTGCCCGTGAGAGGAGATCCTTCGAGAAAACGAATGTGTACAGATCACGGTTTCGAGTCAAACGAGAGAAGACATAGGAAGCGCCGCCCTTGTGCCGGTCTTTTTCGGAAGACAGCCCTTGCGTGTAAATTCCCAGGCGATCCCAGCGCTCTTCCGTAGAGAGGAGAGATCCGCTTTCTCTTACGATGCGGGCAATGGCGTCTCCCTTATCTCTTTCATTGATGCTCAGAAAAGCGCCTATGTGATAATTTTTGAGGCAGTCGGCAATATGCTCTCTTGCATCAAAGCGGTTCCAGTGGGGCCATCCCGCCTCCCTTATATCGCCCTGCGAACGGTATGCCGAGTCGAAACGGGGTCTCCAGTCATAATCGGAGAGCGCCCTGAGATCTGTTACTCCCAGTTTTTGCTCCAAATACTGCTTACAAAGGTCCCGCTTTTGTCTCACAGTGAGATCGGAGGAGAGATGGTCCTTGAATTCGTCGCTTTCAAGGTTCCTGGCCCAGATCATTTTTCGCAAGTATAAATATTCCAGGTCCTCCTCTGTGGAGAGGCGAAAATCCAGGCCCAGCCGCTCGCCTGCGAGACTCAAGGCCCTTTGAATCTCCTCGGGACTTCCCCCATAATCCGAAAGGGTAAGATGGAAAAGGCCTTGCGCGGAGTAAGGATTGTCGTAATGTTTCTCTCCTGGAACATACAGGACCCCAACAGCGGGCGATAGAGCAATATTGAAGTAAGTGCATGAAGGTATACGCTTATGGCCCAGATGAGCTCCAGGGGCGCGCTTCGCCGGAGATCTCTCCCACGAACGGCTTGCTGGAGATGTCAGGAGGGTCTTTTTCAGTTTTTCTCCCGCTTCATCCCTGAGCTTTCCTTGAAGATGGAGCACTCTCTTTCCGTTTCTCGTCTCCTCCCAGGTCAGCAAGGATTGGTCCTCCACATCTTCCCCTCCTGCCAGGAGGGTCTGTCCTTGCATCCCTGAGGCGGTCACGGACTGAGCGAAAGTCTCATCAAGGGGACGGTAGACCGAGGTCGCAGGCGTCGCCGTCGC
>JACPDT010000051.1 GCA_016183865.1 Armatimonadota bacterium
AGAAGCTTGTTGAGGGCTTCGGTGCGCGCCTCCACTGTGTGGGCCATGATCATCTCCTGCATGATGACCAGCCGCTCAGGCTGCATGAACATGTGCTCCGTTCGACACAGCCCGATTCCCGTTGCCCCGAAATCCCGGGCCCTTTTCGCGTCCTGGGGTGTGTCTGCATTCGTGTAAACGCCGAGCCTTTTCATATCATCGGCCCATTTGAGCAGGACCTCCACGTCTCCGGAAAGACCTTTCGGCTGAATCAGCGGGACTTCTCCCCGCACGACTTCCCCTGTACTGGCATTGATGCTGATGATCTCTCCCTCGGAGACAATCACTTCCCCCACCCGGAACCTGCGGTCCTCCAGATCAATCTGCACGGCTTCGCAGCCTACGATGCAGGGTTTCCCCCAGCCCCTGGCCACAACAGCGGCATGACTTGTCATCCCGCCCCGGCTCGTCAATACTCCACGGGCAGCGAGCATTCCGTGGACATCGTCCGGAGTCGTCTCAGGACGGACAAGAATGAGCTTCTTCCCATCCTTTCCAAGCCTTGCCGCCTCATTGGCATCAAAGACCACCTCTCCCACAGCGGCCCCCGGTGATGCCGGAAGACCCCTGGCAAGAGGCTCATAGTAAAAGGTCGGATCGAAACGGGGATGGAGGAGCTGGTCCAACTGGGCAGGAGTTACCCGCTTCACCGCCTCTGTCTTGCTGATGAGGCCCTCTTCCACCATCTGGACGGCAACCGTCACCGCCGCGTCGGCAGTCCTTTTCCCTGTCCGGGTCTGGAGCATATAGAGACGCCCTTTTTCAATGGTGAACTCCAGATCCTGCATGTCCTTATAATGTTTCTCCAGCTTTTCCGCAAGCTCGGCAAACTGATTGTGGATGCTTGGAAAGAGCTTTGCCATATCATCAATGGAAAGCGGAGTCCGTATCCCGGCGACTACATCCTCCCCCTGTGCATTCTGGAGGAACTCCCCATAAAGCTTCCTTTCTCCGGTGGAGGGGTTCCGGGTAAAGGCGACGGCTGTCCCTGAATCCTCGCCCAGGCCTGCACTGCCTTGATAAGCTGGATGTGAGGATCTTGCGGAAAAGGGGATCCGGTTTTCTCGAAAAAAAGCTCCTTGTACTTCCGAACAAGCTGTTTCCAGTCATCCGCAGTAAGCTCCGTATCTTTCGTGACTCTCCTGGCCTTTTTCGCTTCTTCCAGTAGCCCGGAAAAACCCTCCTTCTCGATCCCCATGACCACCTCGCCGAACATCTGGATCAGGCGGCGATAGCAGTCATAGGCAAATCGCTCGTCATTCGTGAGTGAGACAACTCCTTTTATGGTCTCATCATTGAGCCCAAGATTCAAAATCGTCTCCATCATCCCGGGCATGGAGAATTTAGCGCCCGACCGAACCGAGACCAGAAGCGGATTTTTCGGATCCCCAAAGCCCTTGCCGGTCTTCTGCTCAACAGTGTTCAGCTTTTCCCCTATTTCCTGCTCAAGACCCTGAGGCAGGACTTTCCCATTGGCATTATATATGTTGCAAATCTCGGTCGTAATCGTAAACCCCGGAGGCACCGGAAATCCCGCACGGGTCATCTCGGCCAGGCCCGAGCCCTTTCCCCCGAGAAGGTCTTTCATGCCGGCAGACCCTTCTTCAAAAAGGTAGATCCGCTTCCCCCCCTGGGCGGACCCCCCTGTTTTTTGCAATGTCGTAGCTCCTACCTCGCTCATACAATAGCCTCCTGATGATGCACACCGCGGCAACATCGGAAACTTTACTTTCCGGTCACTCTGTGGGATAATGAAATTGAGAAATAGATCGCGATCCGCTCCCAGACGAGGCAACGGACACGCTTCACTGCAAGAGATTCAGCCTGTACGCACCAAGAGTCGAAGTCAACGCGGCAACGTACTCAGCAGGGAAAGCAGGTCGCGATCTTGTTATTGGAGGAAAAAATGCACCTTTACAACAACTACAACTATGACTACAACCCCTGGAGAAACTACTACGGCTATTGGGGCCCCATGAGCCCGCAGCAGGCTTATTGGAACCAACAGCAGTCCCTGTGGGAGATGAATGTGTTCACACAGTGGAACACATGGTCCCAGAACCAGCTCAATACGGGCCTGGACAGCGCCCTGGGATATATGGACACATACACCCCTGGATACGGCTGGAATCCTTATGGGAACAATCCCTACAGGCCCCTTTACTGGTACCAGGGGTATTAATCCGGCGCCCAAGAGTGTAGCTTGTGTCCGGTGGCGGCGTGCCTCTGTTCAACACGGAGAATTTGTGGTAAAATAAAGCAAAGCTGAATAAGGAGGCGCCGGGACCACCCTGGATGAAAGGCGCAAGCCATAACCAGGCACTCAATCAATCTGAGCTTGATCCGATGGATATTATCTGGTAAGATGAGACAGGAGCGCTCTGCCAAGGAGAACATTGTGGAGGAAAGAATCGTCCATACCTTTGTGGAAGAAATGCCTGAGGCTAAAGCTCGGTGGTTCCGATCCCTGCCTCTTGAAGCTCGCATGGATATCCTATGCGCTTACACGGACCTTGCGCTTGCCGTTCATCCTGATCTTTCCAGGAAGAGAAATGTTACATCTGTTACGGGACGTGTTCAAGTCCTTACAAGAACGTGATGTAAGATATATCGTTATCGGGGGGATTGCTGCGGTCCTTCATGGAGTTCCGAGAGCCACTTTTGATCTCGACCTCCTCATAGACCCGTCTTCGGAGAACGCGGGCCTGCTTCTAGCCGCTTTGTCGGATGCAGGTTTGGGTACTGCTTCATTGACGACACCTGCGGAACTTCTACGAAACGAAATCACGATTTTTAATGATCGCGTTCGGATTGATGTTCAAACATTTACGCCAGGCATTGAATTCAGGACTGCTTGGGAGAACCGAAAGACCGTCGAGTACCAGGGTCAGAAGTTCCATGTGTTGTCTCGGGAAGACCTCATCGCGTCAAAACGTGCTTCAGGCCGTCCAGTGGACATGGAAGACGTTCGGCTCCTGGAATCGGACAACAGTTCCGAATGAGAGAACCACTGGACGCACAACCCGCCGTGCGGTAGTCGTACTAATCCAGCGCGATTCGGGAGAGATCTCCCACAAGGCGAAAGAGTTCCGAAAAAGCTCCCAGCAGGGCCCTTCGATTTTCTCTTACGGCTTCATCCTCGACCATGACCAGGACCTTGTCGAAGAAATGGTCTACACGTCCGCAAAGGGAATGGAGCATCTCCCAGACCTTTTGGAAATTCCTTTTTCCCGCCTCTTCCTGGGTGGGTCGAGCCCGTTCTTCGTAGAAGGAGAACAACTCTCTTTCCTCGTCTTCGGTGAAAAGCTCGGGAGAGACCTGGCGGTATGGCCTGGGGACATCCCTGATGATGTTGTGAATCCTGACCGCTACCGTCACCGTGGGCAGGAAAAGCGCCTCTCCCCTTACCGCCGAGAGAACCTTGAGCTGCTCCAGGGCAACAGGGAGGTCTCTGAGGGCCGTCTCTTCAATGGTTCTTATCGCATCATAGCGAAATTGCCAGGGATCGAGAACCGTGGGCAGCCTTTCGGTGAGAAAGGCGGTCAGGTCTTTCTGCGCCCCCTCCCTGGATTTCTTCGTCCTGGCCGTTCCTTCATACTGAGAGAGGGAAAAATTCAGCAATTGCACCAGATCCAAAGAAAAAGACCGTTCCAGGATGGTGCCGAGCAGTCCCAGGGCGGCTCTTCGAAGCCCATAGGGATCGGCGGAGCCCGTGGGAATCATCCCTGCATAGAAACATCCGGCAAGAGTGTCCAGCCTGTCGGCGATGCCGACAACAGAGCCGCAAAGAGTTTGGGGCATCCGGTCCCCCGAAAAACGGGGGAGATAATGCTCAAATATGCCCTCAGCCGTCTCGCGAGGCTCTCCGTCGGCAAGAGCATGTTCCCGACCCATGATCCCCTGGAGATCGGGGAATTCGAAAACCATCTGTGTCGCAAGGTCTGCCTTGCAGAGTTGTGCGCAGCGCTTCACGGCGGGAAGAGCCTCACTCATCCCCAGGAGGCTGCATATCCGCTCACTTAACGCTTCCAGGCGTTGTGACTTGTCATCGAAACTGCCCAGGTTTTTCCCGAAGGCGATGCTCCCCAGTGCAGAGCGACGCTGCTCCAGGGGGATCCTGCGGTCTTCCTTCCAGAAAAAACGGGCATCATTGAGACGGGCGAGGAGGACTCGCTCATTCCCTTCTCTCACGCCCTCAAGGTTCAAGGTTCCCCCGTCACGCACGCCGATGAACTTTGGCACAAGAGTCCCGTCCTCGCCGATCAGGGGAAAATATCTCTGCTGCTTCATCATCACCGTTGTCAACACAGGAACGGGCAGCTCCAGGTATTCCACGGGGAACTCACCCACAAAGGATGTGGGAAATTCCACAAGATGAGTGATTTCTGTGAGGAGTTTCTCCTCCTCATATATGCCTGCGTCCGCTTCCCTGGCAAGTATTTGAATCTGTCTTGAGACTTCCCTGGCCCGCTCCTCCTGGTCCACGAGAACGAAATGTCTCCTCAGAACCTCGATATATTCATCCGGGTCGGTCAGGTGGACAGTCTCCTGTGATAGAAAGGGGTGGCCTTTGGACTCTCCTCCCGACAAGAGGCCATCAAGGGCAACGGCAATCGGCTCGATGCCGAAAAGAACCACAAGCCTCCGAATGGGTCTCGCAAATGCCAGGCTCCCTGCCCCCCATCGCATGGTCTTTGGGAAAGTGAGTGACTGAATCAGCCGTCGAACCAGATCGGGCATAACATCTCGGGCAGGCTGTCCCTTCTCATGGACGAGGGCAAAGACATACTCGGCGCCGGAAGCTGTGCGAACTTCCACCGTTTCAGGGGGAACTCCGCAGGACCGGGCAAAACCGAGGAGCGCCTTCGTGGGGTTTCCCTGGGCGTCATAAGCAACTTTTCGGGCCGGGCCTTTTACTTCCCTGGATACATCGTCCTGGCGCTCTGCAAGGGAAGAGACATGTAGAGACAGACGCCTCGGGGTTCCAAGGGATGTGACGGAATGGTAAGAAAGGCGCATGCCTGTGAGAATCTCCTCCCCCTTGCTCTTGAACTGAGAAAGAGCTGCAGGGAGAAAGGAAGCCGGAAGCTCCTCCGTGCCGATCTCCAGGAGAAAATTGCGTGTCATGACCGTTTCCTGCGGCCGTCAGCGGGTTGAACAATCATCATTTCCCCATACCCTTCGGAGGTAAAGAATGGGAGGATGGTAGCTTTTCTGCCTTCGAAAGAAAATGTGTCCTGCTCCATGCTTGTAAAACAGGAGGGAGGGGAAATGTCCGACGAGAGCCCCTGGTCCGAGAGCTTTGTGGCCAGGTGACCGCAGATGATGTTGGAAAACTCGGATGCCGTGCTTTTCTGCATCTCTTCGGACAGATCGAGGTCCTCACAGTATTTTACGATAAGATAGTGGGAAAGCTTTGCGGGCAACTTGAGAAGGGCCTGAAAATTGACAAATCCTTTGAAATCAATCGCCGCCAGAAGGTGGGGGTTTACGGTGAAGTCCTCCTCAAAGCGAAGGCGGGAGAACTTGACCGGAAGGCTCGCAAACCTGCGAAACATCTTGGAGATCAAGTCAGGCAACAGGACGACCACTTCCCGTTCGGGCAGATCTTTGGGGACGACCAGACCCTGGGGCGCCTCATCCTCTTCCTCCTCCTTTCGGAATTCCATGAGGAGCTTCGCCATTTGCGATCCTGTTGCAAAACCCAGCTCCACAACCGCCTGCCCCAGAAAAGTGTGAATCGCCTTCTGCTCCTTGATGATCTCATCAACCTGGTTCGGTGTCAGGAGCCGCAGGGTGACTGCCAGCTCCCCGAACATCTTGTCCGTTTTTTTCTGCTCTTCCAGGACGAAGTCAACCTGATTTTGACTGAGATATTCCTTCGCTACGGCGATCTCGCCCAACTTCTTAGCCCGAGAGCGCTGAAGCTCAACAACTTTCAGGAGCTGATCTCCTCGCAGAATCCCGCGTTCCAATAGAAACTGACCGAAAAACCGTGGCAATTTCCGTGTCCTCCTAGCCGATCTTGTGAGCCGTCGTCTTCCCGGCAGAGACGCCGCGCAATCTTTCCAGCAAGGCTTCCTCAGATTCCTTGAGATACGTTTTTCCCATGGAGTAAAGACCCTTTGTGGCCGCATCGGCCCAGGCAAGAATGGTCTCTATGTCCTCGGAGGCAAGGCGGGAAAGAATTTCTGTCTCGCCGTCTTTTTTTGAGGCGTCCCTTGCCGCTTTCCCTGAAAGGGGAAAACCGAGGGCTTCCCTTTGCGTTATGTACAGCTCGGCACACCGGCGCGCCAGTTCCCGAACTCGAAGCATCAGTTTTGTCCTCTCCACCACACCCATGGCGCCTCTGGCCTCCAGAAGATTGAATGTGTGGGAGCACTTGAGGACGAAATCATAGGCAGGGAATACCAGCTCCCTGTCCAGGAGGCGGCGGGCTTCCTTCTCGTAGGCGGAGAAAAGCTCGGAAAGAGCGGCGATATCCGCTTCCTGGAAGTTATACCTGCAAAACTGCACTTCCCCTTGATGATGGATATCCCCATAAGTCAGGTCCCCCACCCAGCAGAGGTTGAATACATTGCTCACTTTCTGGATATACATGGCCAGCCGCTCAAGGCCATAAGTAATCTCCACGGAAACCGGCCTGGCATCAGATCCCCCCACTTGTTGAAAATAGGTGAACTGAGTGATTTCCATGCCGTCCAGCCAGACTTCCCAGCCCACTCCCCACGCGCCCAGAGTGGGCGATTCCCAGTCATCTTCCACGAATCGCAGGTCATGTTGCGCAAGCTCGATTCCCAGCCGGCGAAGGCTGTCCTTGTAGACTTCCTGCACATCATCAGGGGATGGCTTCAGAATCACCTGATACTGATAATAGTGCTGAAGACGGTTGGGATTTTCCCCGTATCTTCCGTCTGTGGGGCGAATGGAAGGCTCCACATAGGCAACTTTCCAGGGCTCCGGTCCCAGAGCCCGAAAAAAGGTAGCAGGATTCATGGTGCCTGCGCCCACTTCCGTGTGGTACGGTTGTTGGATCACGCACCCATAGTTTCCCCAGAAGGACTCCAGGGCAAGTATCATTTCCTGAAAATTCATATCAACCTTTTCCCTGTTTGGCCGTCAGACCCTCCAGTGCCTCCAGAACTATGGTTTTGAGAAGATCGGCACTGAGAAGGGACGGGTCTCCGCCCCCGCCTGTCGCGAAATTGGGCCGCCCTCCCCCTTTGCCTCCAATCTTTGCAGTCAACAGTTTCACGATCTGGCCCGCATGAACTCCCCGGGTCACCAGATCCTGAGTGACGGAAGCGGTGACAACAGGGGCTCCTCCGACTACATCTCCCAGGACGATAAGACCGCTTCCCGCCATCTCACGGAGGGAATCAGCCAGCTCCTTGCCCGACCCGGGCTCAGGAATGCGTGGGATCAGCACAACGGGAATCCCAGCCAGGATCTCCTTTTGACCTACGAGAACTTCGGCGGTCTTGTGAGCCAGTTTCCCGGAGAGGCTCTCCACCTGCTTTTCCAATTCTCTAGCCCTGTCCTGAAGCCTTTTCACGTTTTCAACAAGAGCGGCAGGCTCGACTTTCAGACCTTCCGACAACTTCCGGATTTCGCCCGAAAGAGTCTCCAGGAGCTCGAGGGCCTGCAAGCCCGCCACGGCCTCGATGCGCCTCAAACCGGTCCCAACCGCCTCTTCTGAAAGGATCTTGACAAGACCGATTTCGCCCGTCCTTCCGACATGGGTCCCCCCGCAAAGCTCTCTTGAGAACCCTTCCACTTCCACCATGCGGACCCGTTCCGCATACTTCTCATCAAAAAGGGCCATGGCGCCGAGAGCCCTTGCCTCTTCGAGGGTCGTCTCGACAACCCGAACATGGGAATCCTCCAGGATCTTTTGAGAGACAAGTCTCTCGATTTTTCGAATTTCTTCCGGACTCAGGGAGGAAGTATGAGAGAAATCGAACCTGAGCCTCGTGGGCTCGACAAGCGAGCCCGCCTGGGCCACGTGCTTTCCCACGATATCCCGAAGAGCCGCATGGAGAAGATGGGTGGCTGTGTGATGTCTTGCGATGGCTTCGCGGCGAGACTCATCAACGGCAGCCTCGATCTCCTGACCGGCCCCGAGAGCTCCCTCCTTGACACTGACCCGATGGCGGTGAACTCCATCCGTTCCTTTCACGGTATCGAGAACCAGTGCTTTTCCGCCGCTCCACGCGAGGACTCCGTGGTCCCCCACCTGTCCGCCCGCTTCGGCGTAAAA
>JACPDT010000298.1 GCA_016183865.1 Armatimonadota bacterium
CCGTGGCCCGCCGTGTTGAGGCCTTCAAATTCCCCGATGTCCTGATCGTGATACCCCCTTTTTCCGTATCCACCGAAGAGGCCAGAGGAAAATTGCCTGATCAAGTGCCCTTCAAGGACGCCGTCTTTAACCTCAGCAGGTTGGTTTTCCTTTTGACAAGCCTTTCACACGGAGACGGCCTCCTCCCCTGGCATACACAGGACCGGCTCCACCAGCCATATCGGGCTTCCCTGCTTCCAGGCGTTCAGGAGGTCTTGTCTGCCGTGATTCCCGCGGGGGCGCCCGGCGCGTGCGTCAGCGGTGCGGGTTCCAGTATATTGATTTTCCTGCCCAACCGCAGGGAAAGCCAGCGGCGGGTGGTGAAGGCTGCTGAGCGGGCCATGCCCGGGGCGCGGCTCCTGGTCACCCGGGTGAGCACCAAGGGGGCGGAGGGGGCAGCGGGACGCAGCAGGGCGCCGGACCCGAGCTTTCTCGGGTTGTGAAACAAGGAATGGCGCGATTGTACGCAGAGGTCAAGAGAGCCGCCTGGGCGCCTGCGGCCTGCTTTCTCCTGGTGGCCTTGATTCTTTTCTGGCGCTTTTTTCTTCTTGGCGAGGTCTCCTACGATGCCAGCCACCTTCGGGCTTTCTATCCCTGGCGGGCTTCGCACGAAAAAGACCCGCGCCCCGTCAATCCTGTCCTCTATGACCCTCTTTTCATCTACTATCCCCAGGACGACCTCTACAACCAGGAGGTCAAGAATGGCAATCTCCCCTTGTGGAACCCTTACAACTTCTGCGGGCACCCCCTGCTTGCCAACGGTCGTTCCGCCATGCTCTATCCTCCCCGCTGGCTTGCCCATCGTTTTCTGGATACGGCCTCGGCCCATACCGTTCTCTTGATATTTCATTTTTTCTTGATGGGGCTCGGGATGTACTTTCTGTGCAGGACCTGTGGCCTCAGCCGCTCCGGAAGCTTGCTGGGGGGCTTGATATGGATGCTGGCCGGGTTCAATCAAGTATTTCTTGAGTTTGAGTTCGTGACCGAGATTGGGGCTCTGCTTCCTTTCAGCCTTGCCTTTGTGGAGAGGATTTTTGCGAGCAGCGGAGGGCCGCAGAGGATCAAGGATGCGGTTTTTCTGTCACTCACCTCTTCGGGAATGATCCTGGTCGGGCACTGGCAGTTTGTCATGTATGCGCTGCTGCTTCTGGCGGCTTACGGATTCTTTCGCCTTGTGAGAGAGCTTCGTCGTCAAGGACTTTGGCCCTCCATCAAATGCGGTTTGTGGGTCACCCTCGGGGTCGGTCTTGGGATCTTGCTCTGCAGCGCACAACTGCTTCCGTCCCTTGAGTGCAGCACGCTGCATCAAAGGTTGCCCAATACTTTTGATCGGGTCTTCCTGGGCAACCGTTTTCGTCCCGAGAATTTCCTGACTCTTCTGGTTCCCGACATTCTGGGCACTCCTGTAGATGGGTTCGGGCTGACTGGAATGCACAGTGTCCAGAACTACTTTGAGCAGACGGCATACGTCGGGGTTTTTCCTCTGATTCTGGCGGGGGCTTCCCTCTTATGGAACTTTCGCCGCAGCCTTACGTGGTTTTTCGGGGCAATCTCCATTTTTGTCGTCGCGTGTGCGGCGGGCACTGTTGCATACTGGCCACTTTTTCGATTTGCCCCCGGCTTTGTCTATTTCACGCCCTCCCGTATTCTTTTCCTCTTTGCCTTCGGGGTGGCGGTCCTGGCAGCTCTTGGAGCGGACCGACTGCTTCAGGATCGGAAGCGGTGCAGGCGATTCTGCATTTTGGTTTCTGGGGGCGCAGTGATCTCTCTGGCCATTGCCGGGGCAGCCATGATCATCGTTCAATTCCTGCCGGACGTGTTTCGCGGAATACTCGCCCATTACGGACCTTTGGGATTGTTTCAACCTTTGTTTCCGGGGCAGACCCGCCAGGAGAGGATTCTGGAGGTGGTCCAGATGATGCTCTCCTTCTACAACTGGTCATCTTTTTCATTGCTTCTTCCCGGAATCGTTGCATCGGTCAGCGCCCTTCTTCTGTGGCTGTACGGCACAGGCCGTATCTCGGGCAGGCGGTTGGTGGCGGCTCTTTCGGTTCTGGTCGTGCTCGATTTGCTCCCCCTTGGCCTCAAATTTAACCCGACGGCACGCAGAGAAGCCCTTTTTCCTCCCGTACCGTCTCTTTCCTACCTCAAAGATAAGACGGGCCTGTTCAGGGTGGCTGGATTGTATGCCGGCGGGCACCCGAACTGTTTTCTTCCCTACCGGATCCAGGAGCTCTGCGGATATGATTCTCTGATTCCAAAGCGGTTTTACAGCCTCGCTGTAGGGATAAACGGCGACATGAGAGAGATTATGGTCGTTCTGGACCGCGTGAAATCTTACAATAAGGGACTGGCGGATCTCATGAACATCCGATTTCACTATATTGCGCCTGTGCCAGGGCTCCCTACCCTGTTGGGAAAAGAAGTGTACAAGGGTAAAGACCTGATCTTGCGCGAGAACGAGACAGCTCTTCCCAGGGCGTTTCTGGTGCGGAGCTCAACCCTTTTCAAGAGTCAGTTGGATCTCCTGCTGGCCATGCTTGATCCTCAATTTGACCCGAGGAAAGCGGCATTCCTGGAATCAGAGCCCCCCGCCTCATTAGAAATGAAAGCATGGGCGCGACCGCTCCCCCTAAGAGACGAGGTTGCCGTCACCTCCTATCGGACAGACGGCTGCTCCATCTCCGCCTCCCTCAAGGAGAAGGGATTCCTGATCATTAGTGATACCTACTATCCGGGATGGAAGGCACGGGTCAATGGGGTGGAGGTTCCGATATTTCCGGCATATTATGCCTTCCGAGGGATCCATCTTCCCGCAGGAAGGTTTCAGGTGGAGGTGTCCTATGAGCCCGAATCCTTTAGAAAAGGTGTTCTCCTGAGTCTGGCAGGGCTTTCCCTCTTATCCGGACTGGTGTTATTCGCGATTTTTGGCTGTCGACAGCGGGCCGATTGAAAGATTTGATCCATATTTCTCCGCCTATTATTCTTTGGGGCCTCGCGTTGTTCTCAGTTCACACAGGGATTTCAGCAATTCCTTGACTGTGCGCAATATGACCATGGGTGTCGCTCCCTTGGAAATCCCAAACTGTCTGGGGTAATGGTTCACGCCGATTTCCCTTATTTGATAACCCTTTCGTCTTGCCTTGATCAGGATCTCGGCACTCACGTAGGCCCCCGTGGAGCGGAGCTCAATGTCCCTCACGACCCTGGTTCTGATCAACTTGAATGCACAGTCTATGTCCTTTACCCAGAGACGAAAGAGAAGGTACAGCAACAGCTTATAGCAAAAGGCGGTGAGGAGGCGATGAAATTTGTCTTTTCTTCCGACCCTGTAGCCTATTGCAAGGTCCGCATTTTCCATCAAGGGCAGAAGCTTCTCCAATTCATTCACATCGAACTGTCCATCCCCGTCTGTGAAGAAAACCAGCTCGAAAAGGGCGTGATCGAAACCGGTTCGCAGTGCCGCTCCATAGCCAAGATTATTGGGATGGCTGACCAGCTTGATTTTCGTGTCTGTCGCGGCCAGGGCCTTCACGATTTCCGGAGTCCTGTCCGAGCTTCCGTCATCAATCACGAGTATTTCATGATTCTCAAATAACTGTTCGGCAAGCTTCCGGGCGGAGATGACCATGGATTCGATGGTCTTCTCTTCATTGAAGGCCGGAAAAAAAATGGTAATTCCTTTTTCCATAATGCGATCCTCAGTCATGGGATTTCAGCAATTGATAGACCCTTATTCCCTCAACCGCCTTCACCAATTTGTACCTGGTGTGAACGAGCTTCTCCATTTCCTGGAAAAGGAAAGCGCCTTTGTTTGTGTTCTCGAAGGTGGGCCTGGGGTTGGATATGATAAAGAAAATGGGTGGCTTCTCCGAGAGCTTCCTGATGTTTTCGGTCTGGATTTCTTCGGCAAAAGACTCCCTGAACTTCTCCAGGAAAGCAGGTTTTTTCGTCTTTCTCGACTCAATCAGATAGTAGAGATGATCCAGGTCCAGATGCACGATCGGGACTTTTTTCGCGAAATAGAAATAGAGCTCCCATTCGACTCCCCAGTTGTAGACATAATCTCCGGGCCCGACTTTCTCTCTCAAAGACAAGGCAATCTCTCTGGTTACAGCGTTCACTTTGTTCCTCGGGTGCAATGAGAACCGTCCCGGGTCTCGCAAGAAATACATATTGAAATCAACGGCAAGATAGCCCATGAACGCGGTGACGACGATCAGAAAGGTCCTGACAAGAATGTCCTTCCTGTCCCAGAGCCCTCTCATGGTTTCGCCGCTTATCAGCAAGAGGACCGGAATGGCCGGGAACAGATAAAAGGCGAAAAATTTCCCGCCATGACAATATTCGATCAAAGTCACCAGGAGCAGGCCCATGGAGAAGACATTCGCTCGGGTCCGTTCGGCAACAAGAGAATGGACGGTTTTCGAGACGGCCAGAATCAGAAACAGGGAGATTTCCTCCGCCATGCCTTCATTGAAGAACTTATAAATCAACAATTTTACGGCTGATAGCGGGCTCGAGTCTGTGGAGACATATACCATGTTGTAGAAAATCACGTCTTTTATGAAATCCGCCAGTGTGTCGGTACTCAGGAGGTAAAAGAGCACCGCAAGGGCAACAGAGGCAAATCCGATCGAAAAATATGCCAGGGATGCATAGAGCCTCTTTTTCTCGCTCCACAGTGCAATCACAACATAGGGTAAGAGAAACAAGAGATGAGCCAGGGCGGTGGATTTTATAAAAAAGGCGGCACCCAGAGCCAGCCCTGACTTCGCAAATTCCTTCGGCGCCCCTGTGACGCCTTTGAAAAAGAAATAGCCGGTGGCCATCAATGGAAGAGTCATGAATATTTCCGCCTCAGCAGTCCATCCAAGGAAAGACATGCCGGAAGAAAGGGCGGCGAAAAGAGTGGAGGAGATCAGGGCTGCCTTGCGATCGAACAATAGCTCCGCCAACAGGAACAGATAGATGAGCGTTCCAGCCGAAAAGAGGGCGGCAAATATCCTTATGCCCCTTTCGGAGACATTCCCGAAAATGAAGAGGGCAGCCGCGTAGATGAAATAGAGGATGGGAGGCTTGTTATCTTCAACATCCCTGTAAGGCAAATCGCCCTCAAGGATTCTCTGGCCCACGTATCCGTACATACCCTCGTCGTTGAGGAGGGGAAGACCGAAAAACACCGACCGCAAGAGAAACATCAGCAGGAGAAGAGCCAGTATTATAACGGCCTTGTTGTCAAGGATTTTTTTCACCTGTTGCTTGTCCTCTCTCAAACTGAAGACGATGGCGGGATGACGCAGGTTTTCTTCGAATCCGGCAATCGGAATCCCTGCCCGGCACACCCCGGGCTCCGGGGCGCAGGGAATCAAAGGGATCGGGTCAAAGATCTTACCTGCCATGCGCGAAATAAGCCGCTGCGAAATCTGCGGTTCCGACACCCTCAACCCTGTGTTTGAGGGGAGGGACATGTTCAGTCCTCTCGACAGCTATCCTGTGATGGAGTGCGCCGCCTGCCGCACCAGACAGACCGCACTCCAGCCCGAGCCGGAGGATCTGGATCTCATCTATCCTCCTTCTTATTACGGGACTAACAACAGGAAGTTTCATCGCGCCATTGACTCATTTCTACGGTTTGTTTGCCGCGGACGGTGTCAACATGTGGCGAGGTTCTTCAAGGCGCCGGGAGCGATTCTCGATGTGGGGTGCGGAAGCGGCCTTTTTCTGGAATATTTCAGACGGCAGGGCTGGAACGTAACAGGGCTGGAGCTCAGTGAAAACGCAGCCGGCAAGGCCAGACTCCATATCGGCGATGATGCCGTCAGGGTGGGAGACTTCGATCGCATCGAGCTGCCGGAATCGTCCTTTGATGCGGTCGTTTTCTGGCATGTCTTTGAGCACCTGCCCCGCCCCAGGCAGTGTCTTGACAAAGTAAACAAGATATTGAAGCCCGGAGGGATGCTGGTCATCGCGGTGCCCGACTCCGACAGCGCACAGGCCCGCATGGGTAGGAACAAGTGGTTTCACCTCGATGT
Organism: Armatimonadota bacterium; assembly: GCA_016183865.1. GTDB lineage: Bacteria > Vulcanimicrobiota > JACPDT01 > JACPDT01 > JACPDT01 > JACPDT01. The sequence continues at coordinate 6,075 of JACPDT010000298.1, forward strand.
GCCACGTCACGTCTTTCACTATTCCGAAAAGACTCTCCTCAACCTCCTGGGCATGCACGGCTTTCAAGTCACTGATGTATCTCATCACTCACTGGAGTACAACCCTTTCGGCCTTCTGCAAACGATGTTCAACTGGTGTTTCCCTGAAAACGAAGTCTATAACCTTCTGCGGAACCGGAGCGCGAAATTGGATTCGCAGGGGACACTTCCCTCCCCCGGAGAATGTCGCTTCTTTCTCAGGAATTTCAGATTCAGTCTTGAGCTGATCTCCTTTTTGTCCCTGTTCCCGGCGGCCTTTGTAGCTTCATTCGTACTCGAGCTATGTAGACAGGGAGGGTGCATAACGGTATGCGCCCGAAATGGTCCCATCTCACCCGGTTAGGGCGCTTTGGGGAGATGGACAAAGGGCAATGAGACCACAGTTCCATCCCCTTCTTCGCCTTTGAGCCCCAGCCGGATTTCGGTATTTGGAGGCCCTTCGGCGACCCTAACATAAGCCAGGGCGATTGCGCACTTGAGAAGGGGGGATCTGGCTGCACTTGTGACACGGCCGATTTCGCGCTCTCCTGCAAAGATCGCTGTGTCGGGCGGGATGGGGGTGTCCCTGTCGGCTTTTACGCCACAGAGCAGTTTGTTGACGTGACCTCGATGCTTCAGGCGGGCTATGGGCTCCTGGCCCACATAGCACCCCTTTGTGAAGCTCACTGCGTGCTCCAGGCCCGCTTCCGCAGGCATGACCGTTTCATCGAAATCCATGCCATAAAGGGGAATCCCCTCTTCGATTCGGAGCATCTCCAGAGCTGTTGTGCCGACCGGAATTCCCCCCAATGTTCGGCTCTCCGCAACCAGCAGGGTCCAGAGGCTTTCCCCTGACCTGGTAGGGACGAACAGGTCAAATCGCGGCACTTGACCGTAAGAGGTTCTCCCGACAAGCACAGTCTCGCCCCCGAAGGTGTGCAGCTCAAACTTTCCCTCTTCTTCGGGGAGTGCGCCAGGGCGCCGTTTTAGGACGGCGGAAGCCGCAGGACCCAGGAGAGAGAAATGCCGGCATTCGTGAGACACGTCCTTCACGGTCACGTCTTCCACGAAGATGTATTTCTCCAATTCCCCTTTTACTTTGTCCACATTTTGCCTGACGAGATCCAGGATGAGGGAGTCGGGGAGGGCATAGACAAACATGTCCGCCATAATTCGGGCTTTGTTTGTCGTCATGAGGGAATAAGCGCAATTACCCGACTTCAGTCCCTTGATGTCCTGTGTCACAAGGCCGTGCAAGAAGGAGACCCGATCCTTTCCCTCAAGCTCCAGAGTCCCTCTGAAAGAGCAGTCCAGGAGTCCCAGGGTCTCCCGAAGGGCGGCGTATTCTCTTTCAGGGTTCCCAAAATGTTCCGGAGATTCCATGATCACTTGCCCCTTTCTGAGTCTTTGCCACAGAGACTCAGAGTCGCAGGGATATTATTCCTCAAACCCCGATCAAGACTCTCCGTGCTTCCGTGGCGACGAATTATGACCGTTTCACCGAATGTTTACAAATCCTTCGTTGTTTTCGATTTTATTCTCTGATATAATTAAAAACGCTTCAGAATTCATGGGAATTGCAACGGAGGGAGGCATTTTGATGAATCTTCAGCAGGTGAATGGACTACAGGACATCAAGGGTAACGGCTACGGCCCGGTCGGGAAAAAAGGGGAGGAAACACCGCCTCAGGCTTCCGTGGACAGTGTTGTGACCACGGGTGCAGGGAAAGAGAATGACCCGGGCGCCATCAAGCCTCACAAGAAGTGGCTCTTCATCAACTACGTCGCAGCAGATTGCAATCTCACCACTTTTCAGATGAAGAACCTGGATAATCAGGAGCTTGTGGGATCCGATCCCAACACCCACCTGGTCGGCTACATTGATGTAGGACCAAAACCCAATCCTTTTGATCAGACCTGGAGCAACGGCCGACTCTATTACCTGAACCAGGATGAGACACCGGATCAGCTCAACTCCGAATTGATCCAGGAATACGGCAAGGTGGACATGTCCAGTCCCAATACCTTGCGTGATTTTGTAGTGGATGCCGTCAAGAAATTTCCCGCAGACAATGTGGCCCTTGTACTCAACGACCATGGCGGCGGATTTACCGGCGCTATGGCGGACGATTCGGACGGGAACTTTATGTCTGTTCCCCAGATTCGACAGGCCTTGCAGGAGGCACAGGATATCACCGGAAAGAAGCTGGACATCATCGGCTTTGATGCTTGTCTCATGGCCGAGGCTGAAGTGGCATACGAGTTAAAAGATGTGGGGAAATTTCTCCTTGCCTCGGAAGAGAGTGAAGGCGGACCGGGTTGGACCTATGACCCCATGTTAAAGAGCAAGAGCAAGATCCTGGGAGAAGCCATCGGCCAGGTCCAGAGATCTTTGAACAAAAAAATTGACGTAAGTCCCCAGGAATTTGCCCAAATCGTGGTGAATGTAAATGAAAACCATCAGCAGGATATCTCGACATTTTCCGCGACAGATCTCGAGAAGATGGGCGCCCTTAAGGAAGCCGTCGAGGGTCTTGCCCAGGCTGTGTTGCAGACTCAGAACGACCAGCCGGTTCGCGATGCCATAAGCGCGGCGGAGAGTTACGGAGGCGGATGGGATCCCTATCGGGATATTCATGACCTGATTCACTTGTCCAACAATCTGGTCGCCGGAGATGCGGATGATCAGGTGAAAGACGCCGCCAGGAAAGTCGCGGATGTTGTCAGGGAGGCCGTGATCGCCAATGAGAACAGCCCAACGGAGCATCCTGAGTCTTACGGGCTGAGCCTCTATGCGCCCCTGAATTTAGGCGAGCTGGACAAGGACTATAAAGATCTGGCTTTTGCCAAGGAAACCAGTTGGGATGAGGCCATGAAGAAGATTGGCCAGCAGGAGGGCGGAGACCAGGGCTACATACCCGAAAAGGTATGGCCCGGCGGCTGGCCCAAACAGAGCAAAGGAGAGAAACGAACATCGTAGCTTCTCTTTCAGGCATTGAGGAGGATCTCCGGAAACTCTCCGATCTCGGGATCGGGAAAGGGCCGGAGATCCTTTCTTTCTTGAGCGGGTTTCGGACCGAGCTGGATTCCTTTGTTGAGTTCAGTTTCTATTGTGCTTCAGAGAATCTCGGAATCTTGACCAGGGGCGAGGGTCCACTTTTCGAGAAGGGGCTGGCGGAACTTGCCGGCTCTTTCGGCCTTTCGAAGGACACCCTCTCTGCCTTCGTTTCCCTGACCAGGTATTTCCCCGGTGTTCAGACACTTTTCAAGGTGGACTTCTCAGGGCCCTCCGCCACGGAGCTGAGCGTCTACTATCAATATCCTCTACCCATAGGCCAAATCGTGAAAGTTGCGAGACAGTCGGGGGTCACAGGCTTTCCCCTCGATAGTTTTCGGGAGCTGGCCCGATCTCTTTCAAGGAAGACCGCCTTCGTGGGCCTTGAGATGACCCGTGACACCGGAGCTTCTCTCAAGGTTTTCCTCACTTTGTATCAGGAGAATGGGCTCAGGATTCTTCAAGGAGACAGCCCGATACCGATCTCCCCCTTTGTAAGGTCCTGTCTCAATCAATGCCCTGGGGGGGAAGGGCGTAAGATGTATTTCGCTCTAGGATTCGAAACAGGGCAGGAGCCTGGTGTTGCAGCCGGTCCTCCGAAAGTAAAGATATACCTGGAGCGGGTTCCCTTAAGCCTTTTTTTCAAAGGGAAAGCTCCCCTGGTGAAGTCTCTGTCCCGGATCTTCGGAACAGAGGAAGTCAAATATGTCGGATTTTTCCCATCCCTTGAGAGCCCTGCCGTCAAACTGTATTATCAAAAGTTCTATAAGGCTTCATCCAATCCAGGCGGGCAGATCTCCCTGGGCCTTTCGGAGACGAAGTGGATGCGCATCAGTTAGGAATAGGAAAATCGTTTTTCTCTGTCCAGTGGTTTCCACGGGAATGCGGAAACTCCTACCCTGATTTTCGGGGTTCTGAGGGGTATTTTTCTATTTCAGGTGTATGGAAGTCACATTGAGGCGGGGAAAAGAGGGTTGATCCTATTTCATCTCTGGAATACGGCGATCTCAGTCCTTCCTCTTGCGGCAATGGAATCTTCTTCGGCGGCGCCCCTCTGGGATAGTCCCAGAGATGGAAGTGCTTGAGGATGGCCTTTACGGGCTCGTCCTCCTCAATGAAAGCGACGATCTTCATGGGATTTTTGCACTGGGGGCAGGCAAG
>JACPDT010000299.1 GCA_016183865.1 Armatimonadota bacterium
AAAAGAATCGGTAACATTTTCGTTTCCCCTTTCGCTGAATCTTCTGATTCATATTTCACCCCCTCTTCTCATAGATTCCTCAAAAAAAAACCTCTCAACACTCATTTTTCCTGTTTAGGGAGTTCGAAAATAGTTCACAACCACTATGGAAGGAAAATCATCCAGGGACGCGAATACAGTTTTTGCCCAAAGGAGGATAGTCGAAATGGTCTGGCTTATGACGGCAATCCAGCAGTCTGAAATGGAAATTCGAAACCTGGAAAGAGAACAAGAAGAGATTGCACTCATGTATAGAAGGCAGTGGGACAAGCTTCCCAGAGATGCCGAAAAACGCTATTTCGAGATCATTGACCGCAAAGTAAAACTGCGCACCTGGGTTGAGAGAGCCAAGAGAATGGCCCGTTGCGCTTGATTTCTTTCCTATGACAGGCGGAGGCAAAGCACCTCCGCCTTCTTTTTCAAACCGAGGAGAAGACGTGCACAGAGTCAGGAACCTGCCCTTACTTGTATTTATCCTGGTGGTGTGCTTGACCCTACCCCAAGACATGCCTGGCGCACCAATGCAGCCTCAGAAGCCTCCTTCCCCCAATCACTCAAAGGGTGCCGCCGGGGAGGAGAACTTCAGAAAAGGTGTGGAAGAGCTTAAGCAAAAACACTACCAACAGGCTCTTCACCTGTTTCAAGATGCCCTGAAAGACGGGATGGACACGGCGGAAGTCCACAATCGAATCGGTGACGCCTATGTGGGCCTCAACAAGAACGATGATGCTCTGAAAGCGTATGAAGCGGCCATCGCAAAGAATCCCAAAATGGCCGTCGCCCATTCCAACCTCGGGTATGTCCACAAGCAGCTTGGGAACATGGACGCCGCAATGGGGGAATTCCGAAAAGCCGTTGAGCTGGACCCGAAAGATACTTTCAGTCACGGACAGCTCGGCCTCCTGCACCAGAAAAGAGAGGCATATCACGATGCCATCCAAAGCTACCGACGTGCCCTGGAGCTGGATCCCCAAAACAAGGTGTTCCTCAACAATCTCGGGTTTGTTTACCAGAAGATCAACGAATTGGCCAAAGCCGAGGAGTATTATGACAGAGCATTGACCATTGACCCGGAGTACCGTTTTGCCAGGAACAATCTCTCCAATGTAAACAAGGAAAAAGGCATTCAGGCGCAGGCTCTGCTTACATTCGATGGGGACAAACAAGCTTACGAATTCTTCAGGGAGGCTGTCAAGCTCAACCCGAACAATAAAGAGGCTTCAGCCGGGCTGGAAGCCGCCCGGGAGAGTCTGTGCAAGCGGTACCTGGACAAGGTTCAAAGGGCGAAAGAAGAGAAGAAAACGAAAGAAGCTCTACAGCTTGTAACGGAGGCTCTTCAGCTTCAACCCCGCAAAGAGCTCCAGACCAAGCTTGAAAAAGAGAAAAGGGAATTGGAAAAGGTTTCAGGGCCTGTAACGCCGAAGCCCGCTCCTTCCGAGACCCCGAAGCCCCCGACCCACCCTGCGGGCGGGTACCCCGCGACAAGTCCCACCCCGAAACCGGTGGCCGTGAAAAACCCTCAGCCCGACAAGGGACTCCCGACTCCTCCCCGCCAGTACGATGTCTCCAAAATGGATCTCGCCGTCTCTCCCAAAGCCAAGCAGTATTGCGGAATCCGGTGCTGCAGACTGGATCCGATTCGCGAAGAATTCAAGAAGCAGAAGGATCCTTGCGCCCTTCTGATTTTTGATGACCAGGAGTTGAAGGCTTTTTTCGTAGCCCAATGTTATAACCTCTCATTGGAATCACAAACCCATGTGATTCCGGCCGAGAAAATCCGGGCCTACCGGCAGTGCCAGGCCGAAAACCACGGCAACCCTGAAAGCGCCCCCAGACCGAAGGTGGGCACGGCCCCTGAAAAAGAAAGCAGGTAACGATCTGTGAGGGTGGTCCTGTTTGCAGTCTTTGTGATTGCAAGTTTCCTCTTTCTCCGGGAGCCGTCATTTTCTTCCACATCCTGTGTCATGCAGGTGGAGACCACCCCCGTGAGCGGGGCCGCCGTCTATGTCAGGCACGGGCAAAGCAAGAAGTATGAGCGAATCAAGTCCAAGACCACCCCTGCGAGCCTGGATCTCCCCTGTGGCGCCAAAGTGGACATCCGAGTGCACAAGTCCGCCGGTCCCTTCCTGGTGTGGGAAGGCGCCCAGAGCGCCGTTTCGGCGCCGAAGGGCGGAAAGGCCAGGATCAGTATCCCCATGTGGAGCCGATTCGAGTGGGGCTCCGCTATTCTGGTGGTGGCGATATTGGGATTTGCTGCCCTCGGGGTCTTTATAGGAAAGCTTGCAAAGGAGGCGCAGGAAGCCCGGCAGGAGGCCAAAGCGGTTCGAATGTCTGTTGATGAGCTGCTCACAGAGGCATTCGCCATCGCCAATGTCCCCATCCCTTCGGACAAGCGAATTGAGAGATATCAGATTCTGCGACTCATCGGAAAAGGGGGAATGGCGGCTGTCTACAAGGTGATGGACGACAAAGGCGGAATCTTCGCCCTCAAGATACCAAGTGTGGAGGGGCTGCAGGACCAGGATTTCGTCACCCGGTTCAAGCGGGAGACTGAGCTGGGACAGCGATTGTCCTGTCCCAATATCGTCCGCATAGTGGGGGGAGGAGAATATCGCGCCATCGGCATCGAAAAGGTCCCCTACCTTGTCATGGAATACGTGGACGGGGACCCCCTGGACAAGCAATTGCCGAGAGGACGCATTCTTCCGATCAAAGAGAGCTTCAGAATCATCCAGGCCATTGCCGGGGCACTCCAGTATGCCCATGGAAAAGGAGTGATCCACCGCGATATCAAGCCCCAGAATGTGATGATCAACCGGAAGCGGGAGATCAAAGTCATGGATTTCGGTATCGCGAAAAGCTCGGCATTGAGCAGCCTCACCGTAACGGGGACAGCATTGGGCACACCCATTTATATGTCCCCTGAGCAGTTGAACTCAAAGACCGTGGACGTGCGAACCGACCTGTACGCGCTCGGAATCGTGTTCTTTCAGTTGCTCACAGGGCGCGTACCTTTTGAGGGAGAGGATTCCCTCAAAGTCACCCCGGCACACCTGACCCAGCCTACCCCTCGGCCTTCGTCCCTGGCGCCCACGATTCCCAGAAATGTGGATGACCTTGTTCTGAAGCTCCTGGAAAAGGACCCCAATCAACGCTTTCAAAGCGCAGTGGAGTTTGTGGACAGCCTTTATCGAGTCCAGCAGACGCTGAATTAATGCCGTCCATTGAGCCGGGCTACCTCGCCTTATACCGCTCAGGGGAATTGGAACGCCGCACGGAAGCCCTGGAAGCCCGATCGGCTTGCTGCAGGCTCTGCCCAAGGGAATGTGGGATCAATCGGCTGCGGAATGAGCGGGGTTACTGTCGCTCAGGCCCTTTGCCTGTGGTCTCGGCAGTCTGCGCCCACCTTGGCGAGGAACCGCCTGTCTCAGGAACCAGGGGATCCGGGACCGTCTTTTTCGGCAATTGCAACATGAGGTGTGTCTATTGCCAGAACCACCAGATCAGCCAGAACCGGAAGAAGGCGCAAACAAAGGAGATCGTCTGTCGTGTCCTGGCGGAGAAGCTGCTTCATCTTCAGGATGATCTTGGCTGCCATAACATCAATTTCGT
>JACPDT010000302.1 GCA_016183865.1 Armatimonadota bacterium
AAGGAGATTCCGGGCATCATGGAAGGTACTGCGACGCCTGACTATTCCCGGTGCGTGGATATAAGCACTTCAGCCGCCCAAAAAGAGCTGATGGGACCCGGCATTCTGGCAATTTGTACCCCGGTGGCCCTGGGTTTTTCTCTGGGTGCGGAGGCCCTGGGAGCTTTTCTGGGAGGAACAATCCTCTGTGGCCAGCTCATGGCGGTGTTCATGTCCAACTCAGGTGCAATCTGGGATAATGGAAAAAAGAAAATCGAAGAGGGTCTCTTTGGCGGGAAAGGAACCGAGTGTCACAAGGCAGGGGTCGTGGGCGACACGGTCGGGGATCCTTTGAAAGATACTGCAGGGCCCGCACTGAACCCTCTCATTAAGGTAATGAATCTGGTGGCGATTCTCATCGCACCGGCGGTAATCAAGCCTGATCTTCCCATGACCCTCAGAGTGGTGGTTGTAGCCGTGGCTCTGGCAGGTCTGGCCTTTGCGGTGGCATTCAACAACCGCGGTTCCATCGTGGACAGGGTGCAATCAGAAGCTGAGGCGGCGTGAGTATTGCCCTTTACATTACGTGTGAACTATGGTATCCTAAACGGGGAGAGCCGGGGTAGGGGAAGGGAACACAAGAGCTCCACTCGGGACGGGATGTAAGTGGAGATGAAAAAAAACCGAAAGATCCTGCCGCTTGCCTTATTGTTTCTTATGGCCAGCCTTGTCGTGGCCTTATCTTTTGTCTGGCCCGACATGGGCCTTCCTCTCAATTTCATCCTGGTGGGCGCCCTCATCGCCTACCTCCTCTTCCGAAAAAAGAACGAGGCTCCTGTTGAGGAAAATGAGCTGACCGCCCTCAAATTGCAATATAAAAAAATCACCAAAGACTTGCTGATAAAGGAAACAACGGCCAAGGAGCTGGATCAGAAGAGCTATAACCTGTATATTCTATATAGCGCCTCCAAAGCCCTGAGCTCCATTCTGGACTTTCAAGAGCTTCTCAGCTTGGCACTGGACATGGTGATCGAGGTCATGGGGGTGGAGTCGGGTCTCTTTCTCCTGGCCAACGAGGATGCGGATGAGTTGGCTTACGGTCGGGGAAAGGGTCCGGCATTCCAGGACAAGCCAAAGATCTCCCTTCGGATAGGAGATGGGCTGGCCGAGTGGGTGCTCAAAGCGGGAGACCCCATTCTTGTGGCCTCTCTGGCCGAGGATTCACCTTTCCGGAAGGCTTTCCCCGATGGGTACGAGAATCTGGTCTCCATGGGGGCTGTGCTTGTGGTTCCCATGTTGCACAAGCATCGGCTGGTGGGTCTTGTAGCTCTCGGAAGCCGATACTCAAACGAGCCGTTCAGTCCGAACGATCTCGAGCTCATCTCCACACTGACTCCTCTTATCTCTAACGCAATTTCAAATGTACACTTGTATGAAATGGCAATTCTGGACGCAAACACAAAACTCTTTGTCGTGCGATACTTCAGGCAGCGTATCAAGGAAGAAATCAAAAGGGCCAAGAGGTATTACAAGCCCATGAGTTTAATCATGATGGATCTTGATGATTTCAAGCACGTGAATGACCAGCACGGACACCAGCAAGGCGACAGTGTTCTTCAGGACATAGGGATGATCATCAGGAGATGCTGCCGGCAGGATGTGGATATAGCGGCCCGTTACGGCGGAGAGGAGTTCGTTGTCCTCTTGCCTGATACGGAACTGGAAGGAGCGGTGCGGGTCGCGGAACGAATTCGAGGCGCGGTAAGCGTTCACGGTTTTCTGGATTCGACTTTGCACTGCACAATCAGCGGTGGTGTGGCCACTTATCCCACGGATGCGCTGCATTTTGGGGATCTGATAGAAAAAGCAGATATGGCCCTGTACCAGGCGAAAAGGTCGGGCAAGAATCGAATCTGCGTCAACTCGAGCACATCGCAACCCGCTTCTGAGGCTTCTTCCGAAGCTTCGTGATGCTCGACAGGCGACGGCGAAAGGGGGACAAGTCTGCTCAATGGCGCCAAAAGTGCTGGTAACCGATGATGCAGTTTTTATGCGCATGGTTTTGAGAGACATTCTTTCCAAGAATGGATTTGAAGTTATTGCCGAAGCACAAAACGGAGTCGAAGCCATCGAAAAATACAAGGAGCATAAGCCTGACCTGGTCCTGATGGATATCACGATGCCCGAGATGAACGGAATTGACGCACTGAAGGGCATCCGCCAGCATGATCCCAATGCACTGGTCATCATGTGCACGGCCTCCGGACAACAAAACTGGGTCCAGGACGCCCTGGTAGCGGGGGCAAAGGATTATGTTGTAAAGCCCTTCAACCCAACGAAGGTTGTTGAGATTCTCCGACAGTATTTTCAAATATGACCCGTGAGTACAGTGTTTTGGAAGGAGTAAATGGATGGAAAAACTGAATGTGGTTCAACTGGATGCCCTTAAGGAAGTTGGGAACATCGGCACCGGTCACGCCGCTACGGCTCTGTCGCAGCTGCTGGGACACCGAAAGGTGGAAGTCAAGATCCCGGAAGTGACCACTGCCACTCTGGACCAGTTGAACTGGGATCCGACCGGAGACTCGGTCATGTTGTTTCTCCTCCTCAAAATATATGGAGAAGCAACGGGGACCCTCATCATCACCTTCCCCAGAGAGGCGGCCTTCAAACTGGCGGATATGCTGACATCAAGAGATCTCGGAACCACAAAAGTACTGGGGCCGTTGGAAGAGTCCGCACTTAAGGAGCTTGGGAACATTCTTGCAGGGTGTTATCTGAACTCTCTCTCGCAATTCTCGGGCCTCCTCCTGATTCCATCCGTTCCGGAGGTCGCCCTTGATGCACCGGGTGCGATCCGGCACTACCTGGGAGAAGTGCATCAGTCCCATGATCTGACCTTTTCCATTGGAACTGAGTTGTCCATTGAATCCCTGAACGCAGCCGGCAAGATCTATCTCCTTCCAGACAGCTTCTCAATCGGCAGGGTTCTGGAGAAACTGGGACTCGGCAAGTGATGCAATGAAGTATCTCGCAGTCCTGATCACAACAGGCTCCATGGACGAGGGAAAGGCGATTGCTTCCGCCCTGGTGGAACAACGCTTGGCGGCCTGTGTGAATCTGATTCCATCCATCCAGTCGACATACTGGTGGGAAGGGAAGATCGAAACCTCGGAAGAGGTCCTGTTGGTGGCAAAGACGGAGGAAAGTCGTTTCCCTGCCTTCACGGATGCGGTGAAGCGACTTCACAGCTATGATGTTCCTGAGATAATTGCCCTGCCCATAGAAGCAGGGCATATGCCTTATTTGCGCTGGGTCACCGAGTCGCTCCGTCGCTAAAGTCTGGCCTCCAGATTTTTCATTGAATGCTCCAGGCGTTGGTGCTGGAGGGCTACCGTCAAGTCGCCGCGGGTCTTTTCAATGATGGAGCGAGCGACATCAGTGGAACGGCGCAAGCTGCCTGTGATGGCATCCGGATAGTCCACGGAAACCAGAAGATAGTAAATGTCATCCATCGCCTGCAAGCACTCCTCTGCGCCTTCCAGGATCCCCTGTCGTACGCTGTCCAGCAAGTACCTGCGAAGCTCGCCCACTGCTTCCGAAAGACCGTTCAAATACTGCGCCGCTTCAACGGGCAAAGATTCGAGGGTCGGCAAGGGCAGGGCTCTTCGAATAGCGAAGTAGATCGTCGCTTCCGCGTGCTCCTTTTCGGCGTTCTGGACAAAACCGGCGTACCGGATGTCCGGATGATCCCGCAGGAGACGCCTGACCTCGAGCAAGAGCTCCGCTCCCTTTTGATTCATTTCCTCGGCCCTCCCGAATTCCCCCCGGTGAACGGCCCGAATCGCGTTTCCTGACAATTTGATCACCTCGCGATGCAGGGCAAGACTGCGCTCCCTGGCAGCCTCCTTGGCATCGAAGTGCTCGAATATCCCCTTTGCAATGACCTCCAGCTCGTCATGAATGCTCATACTCGCCTCCTTTCTTACTTAGCACGTTCTGTGCAGGACGGCGCATTCCTTCATAGTCGTGCCTCATAAGAGACAGGAAAAGAGCGAAGGGAAGAGTAATATTATCTCACTGGGAGGGGTCAGGAAAGGAAAGGCCCGCATGATCGGAACAAAAGAAAGGGTTCAACCGGAGGCGAATTTCTTGCGCCTTATCAACAAGGGAATCCACAATCTGAACCGGTATCTGCCAGGGAAGCCGATCGAGGAAGTGGAAAGAGAGCTGGGCCTCGGAGAAGTCATCAAAATGGCTTCCAATGAAAATCCCCTGGGTCCTTCGCCACGAGCGATCGCGGCGATTTCAGGCTATTTGACGAGATCGCACCTTTATCCTGACGACAATGCCTATTATCTGACAAACGCCCTGGCAACGAGACTCGGCATCGAGCCGAACCGGCTCATTCTGGGAAACGGGGCGGTAGAGATCATAAAAATGTCTGCCCAGACCCTCCTCAGCCCTGCCGATGAAGTCGTTCTGGCCAGCCCATCTTTTGCAATTTATCGGGAAGACGTAAAACAGATGGCGGCGAAGTGTGTGGAAATTCCGTTGCGCCCTGATTTCACCTACGACACGGACGGGATGGCGACAGCCGTTACGGGCCGGACCAAGATGCTTGTTGTCGTCAGCCCCAACAACCCCACGGGTACCATCATCCCACAACAGGATTTGGACAATCTGCTGAACAGAGTACCTCCCCGGGTCCTCGTCATCCTGGACGAAGCCTATCGCGATTATGTAGACGACGTCTCCTACCCGGACGGTCTTTCTTATGCAGCAAAATACCCGAACCTCTTGCTCTTGCGTACCTTCTCAAAGGCGTATGGGCTGGCGGGCGTGCGCGTGGGGTACGGCGTGGGAAACCAGGAGCTTGTCGGCTACATGAATCGGGTCAGGGTGCTCTTCAATGTGAACGCCCTTGCCCAGGTCGCCGCCCTGGCGGCCTTGGAAGATGAGGACCACGTGAAGGCGAGCATCGCCTGCAACAGGGAGGGGAAGAGGTACCTGTACGGAGAGCTGAACCGCCTCGGGCTGCCCTACGTCTCGACGCAATCGAATTTCATCGCGATCAACACACAAAGAGACGATCAGGAGGTTTTCCAGGATCTCATGCGTCTCGGAATCATAGTCAGACCCTGCAAAGGATTTGGGATGCCCGGTTACATACGGGTGACCGTTGGAACTGCGCCGCAAAATGAGAGGTTTCTTTCGGCCCTCGCCCAGGTCCTGGAGAAGCTGCCCGCCAGAAGACACTCATGAAGGCGCCGCAGAAGAAAGCGTCCTCCGAGGTAACCATCCGCCCCGCCAGAAAAGAGGACCTGGATTCCGTAATTGCACTGGCAACGGAATCGGTGGTTCACAGCCTTTCCCCCTTTCGCGATACCACACCTCAGGAAGCGAGGAGATTCCGGCTCGAAGATTTGCAGGCATTGAGACTCTATTTCGGCACCGAGCACCTCGCGGTCTTCGTGGCAGAGTGCGGGACAGCCTTTGTGGGTCACGTCATACTCACCACAGGGCAGATGGAGGCTCCTACAGGAGAATTGCAAGGCTGGATCCTGGATCTTTCAGTGAGGCCGGAATACTGGAGTTGCGGGATCGGCCTCCGACTGACCGAGCAGGCGGAACAATATGCAAGGGAAAAAGGATTCAAGTACATGGCGCTGGGAGTCACCACAGCCAATGAGCGCGCCGTCCAGTTCTACTCGCGAATGGGCTATCAGGAGGAAAGAAAACGACTGGTAAAGCGAATCGGATAAGGAGATAGGATGATGCTTGTCAAGAAAGTTCTTGCGGAGGTCGGCGATGTCGTTCTCGATGGAGAGCACCTGACTTTATCCCAAATTGAGGCGGTCTGCCGCAGCCGCGCCAAGGTTTCGATCGCGGGAGGGATGAAGGAGCGATTGCTCGCCTCAAGAAACGTGGTACAGAAAGCCCTGGAAAGGGAAGAAGTCGTCTACGGGATTACAACGGGGTTCGGCAAGTTCAGTGAAGTTTTCATCTCTTCCGAAGACAGGCTGCAACTGCAGAGGAACTTGATCTTGAGTCATGCGGGAGGCGTAGGAGAGCCTTTTCCTCGCGAGGTGGTACGAGGGATCATCCTGCTTCGGATCAATGCGCTTCTGAGGGGTTTTTCCGGTGTGCGCCTCGAGCTGGTGAACCTCCTTGTCGGCATGCTTAATGCCGACATCTGCCCACTGATCCCGTGCCAGGGATCGGTGGGCGCCAGCGGCGATCTTGCTCCCCTGGCCCACCTGGGTCTGACGGTAATCGGCGAAGGAGAAGTCCTGCACAACGGCGTCGGAATTCCTGCCAAGAATGCCCTTGAGTCTGCAGGCTTGACGCCATTGGTCCTCGAGGCGAAGGAAGGTCTCGCCCTTGTGAACGGGACCTGCGCCATGGCATCCATGGCTGTCCTGGCCCTCCAGGATGCAGTGAAACTTGCAAAAACGGCGGATATCGCGGGCGCCATGTCTCTTGAAGCCCTGATGGGCACCGACAGGTTCCTTCACCCTCTCGTGCAGGTCGCCCGGCCTTTTCCCGGCCAGTCGGCGACTGCGGAAAACCTGACCAGAATGGTGAGGGGAAGCAAGCTCATTGAAACACACAGGAAATGTCAGAAGGTGCAGGACGCTTATTCCCTTCGTTGCATGCCCCAGGTGCACGGCACGGTGAAAGAGACAATTCGGCAAGTCCGCTCGGTTCTGGAGGTGGAAGTCAATGCGGCCACGGACAACCCTCTGATTTTTCCGGAAGAGGAATTGATCATTTCTGCAGGCAATTTCCACGGACAACCCCTTTCCATGGCCTGCGACATACTGAAAATAGGACTGACGATATTGTCCAACATTTCAGAACGCAGAGTGGATCGCCTGATGAATCCTGATTTAAGCGGGTTGCCTGCGTTTTTAGCCGAAAAAGGCGGAATGAACTCAGGGCTCATGCTGGCCCAGTATACGGCTGCATCTCTGGTGGCGGAAAACAAGATATTGGCCTCGCCAAGCTCAGTGGACTCGATCCCCACTTCTGCTCAACAGGAAGACTTTGTAAGTATGGGAACCACGGCAGCCCGCCACGCAAGACAGGTTGTCAAGAATCTCGAATCGGTTCTGGCCATCGAAATTCTGGCCGCCGCACAAGGATTGGACTTCAGACGTCCTTCGAGCTTCGGACCGGGAACAGAGGCAGCCCACCGGACAGTGAGAGAAGCGGTTCCCCATTTGAAAGAAGACAGAATCGTGGCTTTGGATATCGAGAAAGTGGGGAAAGTCATCCGCTCCGGCGCCCTGGTACGAAGCGTCGAGTCTGTGACCGGACCGCTGGAGGTATCCTGATCAGTCTATGCGGATTCGACCATCAAGCTCCCGGCGAATTGGGGAGTGGGTGTGGATGTGCCGGGATACGACATCCCGCAGGAGATCACCGTATGTTGTGTTTCTGCCATTCTTGAAAGTTTCATATCCGTCCCCCCCTGCAGCCATGAAGTCATTGGTGACAACCCGATAGACACGGCCTTCCTCCAGAGGTTTTCCTCCAATTGTGGCCTCCAGCACGCCACCTCTCTTGTGCACCCTTATTCCGGACAATTGCACGGCACCGTGACCCCCTGAGAATCCGTGCTGAAGGACTTCAAGAACTTGAGCGCCTGTAAGGTCTACGCTTGTGAGGACATTCTCGAAGGGAAGAGCGGAGAAAATTGCCCCCGCCGTCACCGGTCCTCGGTAGATATCGGCCCGGATGCCGCCGCCGTTATGGAAGGCAATATCGGCCCCGGCATGCTCCCGCATGGCGTCTGCAATCAAGTCGCCGATGTTTGACTCTCCTCTACGATCTCGTACCAAATCTACGAGAGTCTCGCCCACGCTCTTGTTCATCAGACCCGAAACTTTGTCTTCATACCTCTTGACAATTCCTGCAATGACCGGATCAGGTTTCAGTCCTTCGTGCAGGACAGGGACGAGGTGACCGCCTCTCTAAGCTCTGTGTGACTGTGCCCCCCGATGATGGCATCCAGAAGATTCGTGCCCCTGGCAATTTGACGGTCCTCTCCGAGGCCGCAATGGGAAAGGGCCATGACGAGATCTGCCCCGTGACTTTTCACAATGGGGTAGTAACGCCGGATCACTTCAAGGGGGGGGAGAAACTCCAAACCCTTCACATTCTTTGGGTGGGTCACCTGAGGAGTCTCAGGAGTGATCAATCCGATGAGCCCGATCTTGATGTCGCCCTCCTTGAGAATTACGTATGGACGAGTGCCGGGAAGAAGTTTCCCGGTAGCCCGGGAGCGGACATTTGCGCATAGAACAGGAAAGCGTGCCTGTTTGATCATGCCAAGGGTCGCTGGGAGGCCCCAGTCGAACTCATGATTCCCAAGAGTGCCGGCATCATATTTTAGTGCATTCATGACTGCGAGCACGGGCGCTCCTTTGAACAAATTCGATACCATGGTCCCCTGGGCAATGTCTCCTGCATCCAGGAGGAGGGCACGGGGATTCTTTTCTCTGTATTTCCGGATCAGAGCCGCCATATACGCCGATCCCCCGATCTCCCGTGGCGGAGGCGCCAGTGCCTTGTTTACCCACGGAGACAGGTGACCGTGAAAATCATTCGTGTGAAGGATGAGAAGTGTATGTTCTTCGCAAAAACCGTAGCCGGGCAGGAGGAAAATCCATAAGAGAAAAAGAAGAATGCGTAGCTTCAAAAGGAAGACTCCTTTCCGGACTTGGTGTGCCGTTGTTTTTCGTTGCAGGAATCGGATCTCCTCTCTTGTCAATAGGAAAATTTTATGTTATGATGAAGCAAGTTGAGGAAACAAAGGGAACAGAGGTACCACAGTGAAAAAAGATCCTCAGGACAATGCGAAAACCCAAAAACTTTACAGCGCGAAACTGACCGATTTGCAGAAACGCCTGGATGAACTCGAAAATCGCCTTGAAGAGAATCTGGCCAAGGTGGGAGAAATCGCCGTACATTCACAAAAGGTCAGCAATACTGCCATGGATCGCCTTTCCGGGATCAAAGGGTTGTCGGAACGCATCGCAGCACTTGAGCAAAAACCGGATGCCCCCGCCCAGATCGCTCCCGCGATTGACTCCGAGTTGCGGGAGCGGGTCCGATTGCTCGAACAAAGGCTCGATGCGCAGACACCGCCAGGGGACAACGGTCAGCGCCCTGTGCAAGCCGAATCGGCGCCGACCCGGGCGGAATCCACATTCCCTTTCGAGTTGCGGGACATTCTCAAGGTTGTCATCAAACATAATGCCTCCGACCTCCACCTGAAAGCGGGGTCCCGACCCACCGTGCGCTTGAACGGAGAATTGTTGCCCCTGGGAAAACAGGTGCTCGTAGAGGAGGATGTCTGTAAGCTGGTCCTTTCCTCCATGCCGCCTCCAGTGCACGAGAAGTTCCGCAAAGGGCGCGAAGTGGATTACGGCTATGCAAGCGGGGATACACGTTTCCGTGTCAACGCCTTCCTGGAGAGAGGGGCAATGAGCGCCACTTTTCGGGTGCTCCGCACGGATATTCCGGATGCGGAATCCCTTGGTCTTCCCCCTGTTGTCCGAAAGCTCGCTGATCACCATCATGGCCTCATTCTCGTAACCGGTCCGGCCGGCAGCGGAAAGTCAACCACACTGGCGGCGATGATCGAGCACATCAACAGCACGAGAAAGATGCACATCGTCACTCTCGAGGACCCCATCGAATTTCTTCACCAGGACAGAAAGAGCATCATTACCCAGCGGGAAATAGGAACAGATACCGAAACATTCTCGACGGCCCTGAAACACGCTTTGCGACAAGATCCCAATGTAATCCTGATCGGGGAGATGCGCGATCCTGAAACCATTATGACCGCCGCCATCGCGGCGGAAACCGGCCATCTGGTCTTGAGCACACTCCACACGCCCAGTGCCATAGGGGCCATTGACCGGATGGTGGACGTCTTTTCAGGGGATCAACAGAAGCAATTTCGACTTCTGCTTGCAACTACTTTGAGGGGCGTCATATCCCAGCATCTCCTGCGGAGAGCCGATACGGAAGGGCGAATTCCCGCTGTGGAAGTCCTTGTGATGACCCCAACCATCAGGAGCCTGATAGCAGAGGGGAAATCGGCAGATATTTATCCTTTGATGGTGCAGGGCAACCTGGAAGGGATGCAGACCTTCACTCAATCATTGACCCGCCTTTATCAGGCAGGACTCGTAACGAAGGAGGAAGCCCTCTTCTACTCCGAGCACCCGACGGAGTTTCGCCTGGAGGTTGAAGGACACCTCACGGGAACAAAAATTCAGTCATCGGAAGACGCTCTTATCAACTGGCTGTAAATTAGCAGTCGGCTATCAGCCATCAGCGCTCAGCCATTCACCCTTTTTCAGGAACCTTGGTGATTCTATCCCGCGTTAGTATTGAATGCAAGGAACTTGCCCCGACAATCATGCTGAAAGAAGAGACGATTCACTCGAACATTGCACGAGTACGGCAGAGAATTAGTGAACACTGCAAACACATCGGGAGAGATCCCGACGAAATTACAGTGGTCGCCGTGGGAAAAGGTATGCCGGCAGCGCTTGTTCAGGAGGCCATCTCTAATGGAATCACGGATATTGCCGAAAACTATATCAGGGAAGCAGGCGAGAAGCTGCCGGTCCTGTCAGGGTCCTTTCGCAAGCACATGATCGGACACCTGCAAACCAACAAGGCTCGAAAAGCAGTTCAATGGTTTGATATAGTCCAATCCATTGACACAGTGGATCTGGCTTCATTGGTGAGCCGCGAAGCGCTATCCGCCGGAAAACGGATGGATGTGCTTATTCAAGTCAATATCAGCCGGGAACCCCAGAAAAGAGGGTTTCTTCCTGAATTCGCCGCTCAAGCCGCTTTGGAGATTCAGAAGCTCCCGGGAGTCAGCCTGAAAGGTCTGATGACCATTCCCAGATTTCACGAAGACCCCGAGGCGGTCAGACCATATTTCAAGGACCTTCGGCGGCTTTTCATGAAACTCAAGACTCAGGAGACTTTGCGAAATTCAATGGAAGTTCTCTCCATGGGAATGTCCGACGATTTCTTGATTGCTATTGAAGAAGGCAGCACGATGGTTCGCATCGGCAGGGCGATATACGGCAACCGCCCCCAGTCCTGTCAGACTTAATTTTCTCAAAGGAGGAAGCAATGCATGGGAGAAGGGCTGTTCAACAAGATCAGAAGTTTCTTTACATTGGAAGATGAGGAAGATGAACTCGTTCGGGATCAGGATCTTGATGAATCGGATGTCCAGAAAGAGACTGGAGCAGGGAAAAAAAGAGGCCACCTGGTAAGTCTTCCGATGAGAAAACACGAGATCATCATAGCTGAGCCCGGGTCCCTGTCCGACGCCCAGGAAGTCGCCGATCAGATCAAACAGAGAAAAACGATCATCATGAACCTCGAACGCATTGAGAAGGGCACCGCCACACGCATCCTGGACTTCGTCAGTGGAATCACTTACGCCCTTAACGGTACGGTGCAACGCGTAACTGACCACATATTCCTTTTCGCACCGAACGGCACTCAGGTCCAACCCGTCAATCGAAAGGATTCGAAGGCCTCTTGCGATGTTTTTCCACAGAGCTAAGAGCCAATCCATTCGGCAATAAGTGAGATTATAACCGTAAATTATCGCATATTTACGCATAAACCGAACAAATGTTCCAGCCCTCTGTGTTGGCTGGAGGCCGGAACATTTGTTCGATTCCTATTTTTCCTTCAATTTTCCTTTCCTGAGGCA
>JACPDT010000307.1 GCA_016183865.1 Armatimonadota bacterium
GGCTGCACAACTGTCGTTGTCTCTTCATCTGCTTCGCTTCCCTCCGGCAGCCTCACGTCAAAAGGCGGAACAAAGACCTTGCAAGCCTTGCCCAGGAGATAGTTGGCGAACTGTCTATACAATTCTCCGACAATGAGCTGATGAGTCATAGATGGCGAAGGGGTCATGTCATAAGGGATTCCCTTGATCAGCTCCCAACGCTCCTCACCTGTCCAGGCAAGATAGTCCCCATAGGTATAGGCATGGCCATCGTTCTTCATCGGAAGGCTCATACGACAAACCTCTAATTCCGTGGAGGCACAGAGACCAACGGCGGTCGAAACCGGCCTGTCTCCATACCTCCACGAGGGATACTAAAGACTACGCAGATGCAGCGGCATAGGTCTCTTCATAAGGCTGGATCACGACAAAGCCTTCTTCATTGAACTCCATCTGGAAGGTTTCGCCGCTCCCTTTCCCCAGAAGAGTCTTGAGGGAAGCGTCAATCTTAATCTTTGGAAAGATGTTTCCGGCCCAGGCTATGGTGGCGTTGGGGTCCGTGAAAACAGGGCTCGCAGGGGAGCATTTCAGGGTCATGGGATGGCCGTGGGAAGTGATAGCTACCATTCCGGTTCCTTCCAGACGGACACAGAAGAGCCCCCCTGAAAGCATACCTGCCACCGATTTGATCATCTTGACATCGTATTTTACCGTATCCTCGAAGGCCAGTACGTCGTTCCCCTGGACATTGACCGATTCGTTGTTCAGGCGCAGGATTGTGATGTACTTGTGGTGGTCCGCCACATAGAGCTTTCCTTCGCCTGTTGCGGCAGTGAGTATAGTGGCTTCGCCTGTGACGGCTTTCTTGATGAACTTCCCGAGCCCGCCCTCGAAAGCACCTTCTCTTTCAAACTTGATGTTCCCCCGGTATGCCACCATGGCGCCGATCTTGGTCCACACCTTGCCTTTCAAGTTGATCTCCAGCATGGAGTTGCTCTCCAGCTCGAAGACCCCTTTGTTTTGCTCTTTCTGGGCCGTTTCATTCACAAATTGGGCTAAGCTGGTCTCAGTTTGAATCGCTTCCATTGGTTGCCTCCTCGAAAGTTTATGTTTTGGGTGACTTAACTTTCGGTACCGGAGGCTCGACTCCTGCTCAGAGAATCTCGGAATACACCAACAGTATTACTTCCCGTAAGTGATTCTCTTGAACATTTCGTCCCACCGGGTCTGGGAAGCCATGTCAAGATCGTCGTAGCGGTCCTCCATATCCAGGTGGACGCCAACTGCGTGCTGGAACTGCTCAAAGGGTCTTTCCACGCTTTCGGGCTCTGTGGGTAGGTAAATTGAAAGGCCATGAGACTTGTCGAGGGAGCCGGCCTGGTGCTCTTCGGCGATTACCGCCTCCTGTATAGCCTGCTTCAAGGCAGACGCCTTTTCCGCGAGCTCAGGATCGGCTTGTCCCATCTGGTTGGTGAGGACATCCGCAAAATCGTAAGCATCATGAAGGTGGACGAAGGGTTTTTTCCCTGAATAGGTCTCATAGTGTTGCGAAGCAGCCACTGCAAGGCGGACAGTCTCTGCAGGTATGTCGGGAGAGAGCAACAGGGCAGCCAGGTCGTCTGCTCCTTGAGTCACAGGGCCGATCTTCGTGAGATCCACAGCCGATTGAGTGGGAGTGGTCCAGGACTTACTGCACTCCTCCACCCACTTGACCCCGAAGTCCCTCGGGGTCATGGCTTCATTCTGACTTCCCGCCTTCAATGCACCAAGAATCGGTCGCAAAGGAGCCGCCATCTCGCCGGACCACCAGGACCCGAATTCCACCTCTTCCGAGCCGATCATGATGTCGGCCTTTCCTTCCAACTGTTTGGCCACTTCTGTCCCTGCCATAAGGCATGAGTCAAAGGCTACTATGTCGGGTTTGACTCCCGTCCTCTCCGTGGCTTCCGCAATCGCCCCCGCAATCTGGGGCATTGTCAGCATGTGATGACTCGCTTCATCGCGCCATCCGCCCAGCCACTGGTCGCCATGGTCTTCCATAATCACCAGGTAGTGCTCAGCAGGGAACTTCTTGATTCCCCATTCCAGGAAATCGGACACCGCTTTGGGGGCGCCCATATCCACATAACCAAGATTGGCCAGCTCTACGGCCTTGTTTTTTTCCACATAATATCGTTTGGCTGAAATCTTCGCAGGATCATAAGAATGCCCATTTGTGTAAGACAACTGGGATACTATGTTGAGATTGTTATCCGACCCGACAAAAGCGAGATCATTGAGAGATTCGGCGACAAGAGGGCCCAAATTGTTGTTTCCCTGCATATAGACCAGAACAGTCCATTTTTTCTTATCCGGTGTCGTGGGCTCTTGTCCTGGCGTGATTTCAACCTGGTCCCGGGGGACATAATCGTCAGGCAGCTCCAGGTCGTGCAGGGGCGTGCCGTCAATGGGCCGCATGGCCTTGTTGATATAGGAAATCGTTGACATTCAGAAATCCTCCTCCCAGAATCCCAATAAGAACGCCTTCCTTTCATTGTAAGGCATCCCCTGGTGAACATCAATGGGAGAAGTGTTAAAAGAGTGTAACCCTTCAGGAATCTGGGGTCAGGCGGGACCGCTGCGAGCACCGGCCCCGAACCCTGACCCTCTAAACGGTGCTCAGACGTCTTTGGGACTCTTGAACAAAATGTTCAGACGGCGCTCCGCTACAGGCTTTGTGGTCTCAGACCACGGCATGTTGAGCTTGAAAACGAGGGAAATCATGTTTTTCGGCTTTTCATCTCCGGAGGTGAAGTCGAAGCGTCGGACTCCTCCGCTGCCGTCCTGCAGGGGCTGGTAGGGACGAAAATAGGAATCGTCAAGCTTCACGTAGTCTTTGTCCCTGGGATCGGCGGGACGGATTTCCGATTGCCAGACAAAGCCGGTTGATGGATTCTCATACATCTGGACACCGAAAGTGGTTCCCGGCTTCATCGTAAGGATCCAGGAGCCGTTTCCCCCCGAGAGGGTGGTGGCTTTTTGTCCGTCAACGAAAAGGGTCACTGGGTAGGAATCGGGCTGCGTTGTCTGTCCGGAAATCGGGCGAAAATGTGTTGCTGCGATGTTCATGAAGGGCCTCCTTTGTTGTTGATGGAGTTTGCACTCCAAAGGCTATTATCAGGGATAAGATGTGTGACAATCAAGTTCCAATAGCGCTCCAATCTTGGAGCGACCCAGACTGCAGAGCGAGGCCGGCTCCGCCGGATTTTCAGTCGCATTCAGAGAGGGCCAGACTCATCATCCAGCAGATATTCTCTTGCGGATCTCATTTGCATAATTCTCTAACATCAGCCGGCAAAGGCAGACCACAAACGTCGCGATCCGTGGCTCCAGGACACCCTCCCCCAGATTCAGACGGCGGTCCAGGAAGCAAACGGGGTCCTCCTCTACGAAGATGAAGCCACGTTCCAACAATCGGGAAGCATGACCCAAACCTGGGCTCCCATAGGCATCGGGACGGAAGTCAAATCCGAGCCCTGTACAAAGTCAGACAAACCCGCTCCGGAAGTAAGGGAAGAGGCAATCCTGGACTGACCAAGGGCCAAAAAACAACATTCCCCAGCCCCACGCAGAGATCAAAGACTA
>JACPDT010000308.1 GCA_016183865.1 Armatimonadota bacterium
ACAAAGAGCGAGCCGAGGATGATCCGGAGGCCAGGTGGAGCAGTTATGCCCTGAACAACCGTCACGAATACCTGGCTGAAGGGATCGCCTGGTATCTGGACACGAACCGCAGAGACACCCTGAAAGAAAAAGGCCCTGAGCTGTATGCCTATGTTGAGAAACTGCTGGCCGAAGCGGCTCAGGAGAATCCGCTCTATCGCCACAAGCTTCAGGAAATCATGCAAAAATCGGCGCCCATTCCACAGTGACTTCGCGTGATGGCCTTGAAGCTTCTTGACAAGATATTATGTCCATAGTATTATGACTATGGACATAATGTGCATTTCTGGGAGGAAGTATGTCGGAAAGAGTTTCAAAATCCAAGTTCAAGCCTCGCGCCTTGGAGTACTTTCGAATGATTGAAGAACAAGGGGGCGAATTGATCATTACCGACCACGGGCGCCCGACTCTAAAGATCGTCCCATTTGCGGAAACACATGAAGGGATCCTCGAGATTTTGCGCAACAGCATTGTGCGATATGCAGACCCCACCGGACCGGTTGCAGTGGGTCAGTGGGAGTCTCTGAGTTGATTCTTCTGGATACGCACGTATGGGTGTGGTGGATAGGCGATCCTGAAAGACTTTCGAAGAAGGCGTTGACTGCGATAGAGAACGCAATTTCGCTGCACGCAGCTTACGTTTCCTCGATAAGCGCGTGGGAGGTAGCTGTTCTGGCGAAGAAAGGCAGGTTGCAGCTTACCGTGGAAGTAAGAGATTGGATCGGACTCGCAGAGTCCCTGCCTTCTTTTCGCTTTGTGCCGGTGGATAACCGCATTGCAGTGAATTCAGTATTTCTGAAAGGAGAAGTGCACGACGATCCGGCTGATCGCATAATCATTGCAACCGCTCTTGCCCTGGGGGCTTCGTTGGTCACGAAAGATAAGAGGATTCGAGGTTGCCGATGGGTGGACACCATTTGGTGAAGGCTTCAGGATGCGAAACAGAGTAATATGTAAAAAGCCCCCGTCTTCCGGCCAGGGCCAGGAGTTTGTCAGGTGCTACACATATTCGTACTCGGGGTCCTGGCACCAGATGTCTGTGGGAACAACCGGGTCGAACGAGTATGGTTCCCTGGATTCGGCTGTCTGAGGCAGGGCCATGCGCCTTTCGCTGTTGGGATATTTTGGCCACAATTTTCCCTGTATGAGCAGTGGAACCTTTCTTGGCGGCGCCCTCCGTGGAGAATCCCAGAGATTCAGGTGTTTGAGGATCATTCGGACAGGCTCCTCCTCCTTTACAAAAGCGACAATCTTCATCTGCCCTTTGCAGGTCAGGCAGACAAGGGGATCTATTTCATAAACCTTCGCTATAAGGGCGGCCCAGGCTCTCTTGCAAGCTTTTGGCGATCTTTCCAGTCTCTTCAGATGTGGTTCTTGCGCGCCATCTTTCTTGGCGTTGCCCCCTCTGATCTTGCTGCTGTATGATAATGGATTCTATGTTCGTAGTGGTCAGGTATGTGCTGTGACGCTCTCGGGTTTCGAGGATGATACTCCCCCTTGATCATGTCCCCAGGTCCTCTTTTTGTCGTTGCGAAATTTTTGTTTGGTTTTATTATTATAATATGCATTTGTATACTTATCAAGAAGTCCGAATTGGAAAGGGTGCAGCAGAAATTCACGGGTAATTCCCGAGGTACGTGACTGGAAAGAACGCGGCTGCCCGTGGGAGTGAACGTGCGAGCGACCTTGGTTCTGCAGTCTGGGAGCCTCTGCCTGAGACAACCTCTGAGGAGCACAATCCCCGTTTCAAAGCCCGCGTGCGTATAATGTCTGTGGGCAGGGGGGCCGCCACCTACACTCTCACACAGGCTCCTGGAGATAAATATTGAAGGAGTATCAAACAACAACGCTGAACACCACTGAATGAGAGGAACACTGGTAAGGAAATGGACTGAAGGGGTCCCCGATTTTTCGCATTTCTTTTCAGTGGATGAATATTTTGAATCCACAAAGAGGCTTGCCGGTGAATTCCCTGATCTTGTCAAGCTTTCAGTTCTAGGCCATTCCAGGCACGGAGACGAAATTCTATGCCTCAAAATAGGCGATGGCCGAAAAATGCCTTTCTGGTGGGACTTCCCCATCCCGATGAACCGATAGGCTCCATGGTGCTGGAAGTATTCGCTGAGCGATTGGTTCAAGAGCCTGAATTTGTTTCAGAATTGGGATTTACGTGGTCCATTGTCAAAGTGGCTGATCCTGATGGAGCCAGGCTTAATGAGAGCTGGTACAGACGCCCCTATGATCTGTTCCATTTCATTACTCACTACTATCGCCCGACAGAACCCAACCAGGTGGAGTGGACGTTTCCTGTCACCTACAAGGCCCTCACTTTCAAAAGGCCAATCCCCGAGAATCGAGCTATTATGGCTTTTGTGGAGAAAACTCGAGTCGATCTCATGATGAGTATGCACAATTGCACTTTCGGGGGAGCATACTTCTATTTGACCCATTCTGCGCCGGAGCTTCGCCTAGACGGCCTCGACGATTTTCAAAGAGACGAATTTTTGAGTTTTTTTTGAGAGCGCCGTGAAATCGCTTCCTGAGGGGAGGGATTTCAATGGCAGTCGAAGAGATCGGCACAGTCACACAACCCAGGAGTTTGCAGTCAACGAAATCCTTGGGAAAGGCTGTCCGCCCCCCCGAAGTCGCCGACCCGCAGCCGAAAGAGCCCACCGAGAAGGTGACCCTCACTTCAAACGGCGATATTCCCACAAATCTCGATATAGATCAACTCCGCGTTCATCTCGCCACACGATATGGAGACACCGATAATGCCGAAGCCTTGCAAGTCAAGGAAGAGTATCGGAAGGCCTCAGCGCGGCAAGCTCTGTCGCCCGGGCCCAGGATCTTTACAAGGAGTATGGCATAGGAACCCATACCCTGCATGACGGCTCTGTTGTCACCATCACCAACGAAAACGGGAATATCTCCGTGTCAAGAGAGACGGAGTACGGCGGCAGTTTCAATGGCCGGAACACCGACGAGACCCGGACAACGACAGTGACCTATGATGAGAACAACCCCGACAAGGCGACCATCGTAACGGTTGTTACGGATAACACAACCGGAGACCGCAAGGAAACCAGTGTCGTGAAAGACGGAACCGCGGTCACTACCGTTGAAAACGGCGTCACGACCGGTTACGATATCGGCGAAGGCGGCACTGTTGTCAGGACCACGACCAATGAGGCCGCGGGAACTTCCTCCCGGGTTGTTGTCAACAAGGACGGGAGCACGGAAGACACCGTGACCTTCAAAGGTCCGGGCGGCGGGCAGATGACGATCGCTCAAACAAAACCTCCCGATTTCGAAAGAGCGGAAATCATCGGGATGGTTGACGATATGGCTTATGTAGTGAACCCTGACGGCTCCAAGTCCCCATTGTCTCCGGAACAGCGGGAGGCTCTTGTTAGAGGCTTGCACCAGTATGACATAGACG
>JACPDT010000044.1 GCA_016183865.1 Armatimonadota bacterium
CCGGTCCAGCAGCGGCTATTACACTTTCTGGACGTTGACTTGGACCAGATGCTTAACACTCTTCCCGGGCCGAAGCCTCGACCACCGTGAAAACACGGCAATGGTTAACTCTGCGAAAAAAGTGCGGAATGCAAGACTAGCCGAGAAACTCGGCGAGGAGGGGGCCGGTGTCGAGCCCCTGATATCCCAACCTGGAGGCCAGCTCTTCTACAGTGTACTGTGTGCCGTATCCCCAAAACTCCTTGACGAGCCGGCCGGCCTCTTTGCTTTGAAACCATCGAGGACCGTAATTCCGCTTGAGGTAGTCACGCATCTGGGCCTCAAAAATCCAGGCCCGGAGGTAACAGGCCCCATAAAAGGAATCATTTTGATAATATACCCTGTCAAGGGAGTAGTCGAATCCCAGATACTCCTTGATGAACTGGGCGTATTGACGGTCTTTTTCTCCAGTGCTTTGACCATTGTACAAGGCCATGTCGCCCTTCAAACGGGCCGTATAATTCCGAAGCAGGTGAAGCTCCAGGGCATAGGCAAATTCCATGTACTCTTTACAGCCGTCGCCCCCAATGAACACTCTCCACCAGTCCGGATTCAACAGGAGATTGTCCATCAGGAATGCATAACCTTCTGATACAGCACCATCCCCTCCTTCTTTGTACTCGAAGGGAAGGGACCGGTCGGTCGTTCCGAAATGGAGAGCGTGCCCGCTTTCGTGAAAAAGCTCATGATAGCTCTTGTAGCCGCCGGTGGGATTGTACAGAATTACCACTTCTTCGGGGATGCGGATCGTGATCACACACGCCCTGGGGTATTTCCTGGGGCGCAGCTCACCGTCAATGGAGATGTTCGGCAGATCCGAAAGCTGGATTCCCATCCCCGATAGAGTCTCTTTCAAAGTCGCATCCAACCTGTCATCCTTGAAGAAATGATCGTATCGGTCTCCGCGACGAAGCCTGGCCACATCGTATTCTCCAAACTGAGACCAGGCGATTCCCAGCTCTCTTGGGATCACTCGGGCCATCAATTCCTCGTATTTCTCCCGAGTCTTCCGGCAAAAGGAGTCCATCTCCTGGACGAGTGCCCGCAGTGAGGGGAGGCTCGTTTCCTGATACAAGGCCAGGTAATGAGGAAATCCCAGCTCCCGGGAGATGCCCTGCTCCCGCTCGGCAGTCTGCCTCTGCAGCTCGTTCAACTGTTCCCGAACAGGCTTTCCCGCTTCGAAAAGGAGCTTCCTCCTCACCTGATCCCTTTCGGAATAGTTCAGAGTAGTGGCCTGACGAAAGGGGATCTGCTTTCCTTCGATCGAAATCGTTGCCTGTGCCTCCGTCGTGCTCTTCAAGTCCACAAGCTCCTTGCATCTCCCCTGAAGATACCCCTCCAATACCATGCGCAAGAGATACTTTGCTCGCTTCTGCCTCTCGGGATCTTCGTTGCTCACGGCTTCGCGAAGACGGGATATGATTTCAGGTGTGAAGATGGACGAATTGGCCTCAAAAATCGGGGAAAGCTCACAGGTCTCTTTCTGTCCTGAGAGGTTCAGATATACCTCCCTGTGGACTTTTTCCATATATTGCTCAAGGATTTGACTTATCGTTTCCAGCTTCTTCAACCTCCATTACGAAAAGGCGACCTCACCTGAGATCCCCGTATATAAACAAAAACTAGAGCCCAAAGGAGCCCGATCAATGGGAGCGAGATGGCTGCCGTAGGAATCATCTCCGTCAATATCAGGAACTCCCCGGTCCCGTGAAAAACAAGGGCAAGAAGAAATCCGATCCAGAGAAAAGGGCGATCTTCGCCCAGTGATCGCGCTGCCTTTGCCTTTCCCAGAAAGAAACCCATACACGCAGCGGTCAAAACGTGCATGGGCACCGTCAATACGGAGCGCCACAATCCTGCATCCAACCCATTCACCAACAGGGAGACGAGATTCTCCGTTGAGGCAAAGCCGACCGCTACGGCTACGGCATAAATGATTCCATCAAAAGGCTCATTGAAGTGCCTGGAGCGATAGGGCAGAAAGCGGATCACGAAAAATATGAGTCCTTCCTCAACGAGGGCTGCGGCAAAAAACGTATAGCTCAACACGTGCCATGACGACACTTCTCCGAGGTCCCCCAGGATTCCTTTGCAGAAATGCTGCAATAAGGCAACGGGCCAGTTCAGGAAAGCGCCGAAAATGGCGCAGACGACGATCAGTCGGAGCGGCTCAGGGGCATATTTGTCCTGGAGATAAAAGAACAGAAGCAATACCAGCGCGGGCAGGCCACAGACGACGAAAATGCCTTCCACTTTCCAATCCCCTCTCCCCAGGTGATCTCTCTTCCCCGCAGTTTATTCTATCAGGGCAAACCCTTTTTGGCCATTTCTGTGTTGTTAAATTTTCGCATTTCCGTCAGGGTGGTGGATTCGGGATAATCATTTACCCGGGCCTTTTTCCAGAACGTCCTCCCAATAGCAGCGCAGTATCTCCGCGACACTCCAGGCTTCGGCCGGGCAACCGCCCGCGAGATGGGGGGGATCCCCGTCAAAAACCTCGGAAACTGTCCCTACGCAAGCATCACGGAGATGGTGAAAGAGGGGCTGGAGAAGAAGCTCTGCGATTCCCTTGCTCCACGGAGAATGCTCGTGAGCCCGAACAAAGGCTGTAATGTACTGCCTAAGCAGACACGGCCAAACAGTGCCTTGATGGTACGCCGCGTCGCGCTCTGCCGAGCTGCCCCTGTACACTCCCCTGTACCGGGCTTCCCGGGAGGAAAGAGTGCGCAGACCCAGTGAAGTAACAAGATCTGTCCATACTTTCGTGACGACCTGGAGGGCTCGCTCCCGGTCCAGCAAGGGGAAAGGGAGACTCGCGGCAAGAATCTGGTTGGGTCGGATGGAGTCGTCCCGTTTCTTGCCGGCGCAATCCAGAAGGCATCGGGCGGCATCATTCCAGAACCGGCGAAGAAAATTCTCCCTGACCCGCTCTGCCAGCCGGGCTGCTCGAGCTGCTTCCGTCGTGTTGGGGGCAAAAACTTCAAAGATTTTCAGGGCATTGTACCAGAGTGCGTTCAGATCAACCGGCGTTCCGTTCCTGGGAGTGACGGGCCATTTGTCCACAATCGCATCCATCCAGGTCAACTGGGTTTCCGGGGTTCCTGCATCGAGGAGTCCGTCGCTTCGCATGCCGATATCGAAATGGGTTCCCCGCTTGTAGTGATCCATGATGCTCTTCATGACCGGAAGCATTTTCCCCTCAATAAAGGGGCGGTCCCGGGTGTATTCCCAATACTTATACAGGGCATAGAAGAACCACAAGGAGACATCTGCCGCATTATAGGGGATCCTGCCTGCAGGGTCTTCGGGGAAGTAATTGGGAAGGAGCCCGTCCTTGAGCTTTCCAGAAAAAGTCAGCAGGATCTCCCGGGCCTCGTGAAACCTCCCTGTAACCAGAGTGAGGCCGGGTAGTGATACCAGGGCATCTCTCCCCCATTCCTGAAACCAGGGATATCCTGCAATAATGCCGCAGCTTCCGTCACCGGGCACTCTCACCACAAAGGCATCGGTTGCAAGAAACAAAGTCTTTGCTTCCTGGGAGAGATCGTGGGCAGGATGGAGCAAAGCCCTACGTCTTGCGATTTCCGCCTCCCGCCAGACTTCCGGATCAATGTTCTCCAATGGCTCACTGGAAGCTATCAAAGAAACGGCTTCCCCCTGGCGCAGGTTCAGGGCGAAATACCCCGGGCAGAAGGAATCTTCCTCATAATCCAGGCCCCTCTCTCTTTCGCGCACATACTGCAGATTGTAATACCATCGGCCGATGGACTGATAATGAGCCCCGGAAATGAGCCGCAACGTGGGTGCGTCAGGGTGCGCCTGCAACGAGATCTGAAGACCTTGTGAAGTCTTTTCCCTCTTGAGGTCAAAGGGCCAGTTCGTCTTTCTTTGCAACAAGTGAAAATCTCTGCAGGTCACAAGAGGATAAAGAATCAGCAAAGCGGGCCTGCCGCCCGACTCAAGAGAATATGTGACAACTGTGGTATTTTTTCCGTTGACCATGAATACTTCTTTATGGAGAACCGCATCTTCAATCATGTAAGTCCACTTCGGCAACGGAAAGGCCGTGAAACGATGAAGATGGAAGTATCCCTGAGGGAAGATCGTGTCAGGATAAAGGTTGGCGGAAATTCGGAAAACCCGATCATCCAGGAGAACTTCTTCTTCAATCTTGGAAAGAAGGATCGTCCGCTTGCCCGGCGGCTTAAGGGCCGCGACGAGGAGTCCGTGATACCGTCGGGAATTAGCCCCGATAACGGTGGAGGAGGCATAGCCCCCGATTCCGTTCGTGCAAAGCCACTCCTTGCGGATTCCCCGTTCAAAGCTCTCCCAGTCTTCGCGACCAAGAGAAAGGGAGGGAAAAAGGGTCTCTTCCAGGGCACTACTCCTCTTCGTCCCATTTGGTTATTTGCGTATATATTCTTTTCTGTAGCGCCGCAGGGTTTCCTGCACTTTGACCCGAAATAGTCTGAAGCGACATGATCGTCATGAAATTCGGAGGAACATCGGTCGGAAGCGGGCAGCGGATTCGGGCTGTCCATGATATCTGTGCCGCCGGAATAGAGGAAAGGCCTGTTGTTGTTGTTTCTGCCGTCAAAGGCGTGACGGACTTGTTGCTCCGAGCGGCTGAAGAAGCTGCACTTTGCGGAAAAGACCCGAGAGCTCATTTTCAACAAATAGCGCAAATCCATGCGGGAATCTGCGACGACCTCCAGGTCCCTTCATCTGAAATCAAGAATTTGCTGGACGAGTGTCAGAGTCTTCTCCAGGGCCTCCATCTCCTCCGGGAGCTGACCCTGAGAACCCGTGACGCCGTCGCATCTTATGGCGAGAGGCTTTCCGCTCGGATCACAGCTTCCTACTTCCGTTTGAGAGGGCTCTCTGCGAAAGCCTATGATGCCTGGGATGTGGGGATGCTGACCAGTTCGGAATTCACACAGGCGAAGCCGCTTGTTGAAGCGGAAGCCCGAATGAAACAGGCATTCTCCATGCTTCCTGAATCGGAGATTCCAGTTGTAACGGGCTTCATAGGCAAGGATCAACACGGCCAGGTCACGACTCTTGGGAGAGGCGGTTCCGACTACTCGGCAGCCTTAATCGGCGCCGCCCTCAGGGTAAAGGAGATCCAGATCTGGACCGATGTTTCGGGGATCATGACAGGAGATCCGAGAGTCGTTCCCCATGCGCGAATTCTTCCGGCAGTTTCCTTCGACGAAGCCGCGGAGCTCGCCTATTTTGGCGCAAAAGTCCTCCATCCAAGGACCATAGAACCGGCCATCACCACCGGGATTCCGGTTCTTGTGAAAAACAGCTTCTTCCCTGAGGATCCGGGCACGACCATCCTGCCGGGCACGGAAGTGAAGGAAGGGGCAGTAAAGGCCATTACATCAAAAAAGGGAATTACCTGCCTGAATCTCCGTTCGACCAGGATGCTGGAAGCGCCGGGATTTCTTCACAGTGTTTTCTCCGTTTTTCACTCCCACGGGCTCTCCATTGATGTAATTTCCACTTCAGAGGTGAGCGTTTCGCTTACTCTCGATAACGCGGAGAATCTGGAGGAAGCCATGAAGGAGTTGGGGGACATCGCCCAGGTATCGGTGGAACAGGGGCGAAGCATCATCTGCCTCGTTGGGGAAGGGATAAAGACAACCCTGGGAGTGGCAGGGCGAATTTTTACTGTACTGGGAAAGGAAGAGATCAACGTGGAGATGATTTCTCAGGGCGCCTCCAGGATCAACATCACGTTCGTCGTATCGGACCACGATGCGGACAGAGCCGTGCGTTGCCTCCATGATGAATTCTTCAGCTAGTTCGCCCGGATGATCTCCCGAATCGTCAAATCTCCCAAAGTCCTCTCGATGAAAATCGTTCCATCTTCATTCTTCCGAACGGTGCCGGAAAATACCTCTTCCCCAAAAGTCCCTGTGATGGCAAACTTGCCGTCCCCCAGGGATTTCAAACGCTCTTCGATGGTGAGGGGACCGATTTGGCCGATGTTGAGAATCTCCTTTGTGTCGGGATCACTGGTCAGAACTTGATGAATATGTGCCTTCCCCATTCTTAATGCAACCTCCCCATCTGTGGTGAGACGATTTTCACCGGTCTTGAAAGTCAGTCGTTCCGCCCGCCAGGGGCAAACAATCTCTCCAGCCACAAGATTCTGTATGAGGCCTTCCACCTGAGACGAATCGGGACCTGTGGTACGGATCATTTCCTGGATTTCCACGCCTTTCGGGACATCTTTGTCCAACCCGATGTAATGGCCATGCACGTAGTAACCTTGCCCTCCCTCCTCGGGGACGTAGGTGACGCGGATCGCTTCACGAGGAGCATCAGGGCCTGCGCCCCGCTGAATTATGCCTTCTACGGTGACTTCTCTGGCTTCATCCAGGGCCTTATCAACGGCCAGACGCAATATGGGATCTATGGAAGGGAGAAACCCCACTTCGAGGGGGACGGTCAATCCGTCTGCAAAAGAAAATGAATCTGCTACCGAGGGTTGATTGGATTCGTTCCCGGGCGGTGCTTCTGAATTCTGAAGGGCGCCCCTGGCAAGCGCAGGGGATGAACCGGTTT
This sequence comes from Armatimonadota bacterium, assembly GCA_016183865.1. Lineage (GTDB taxonomy): Bacteria > Vulcanimicrobiota > JACPDT01 > JACPDT01 > JACPDT01 > JACPDT01. The sequence goes on from JACPDT010000044.1 coordinate 6,616, forward strand.
CCGATGAGGAGAGCGAAAAAAGTGCGGGCGATGAGCTGGGAATGACCTGGTACATAAAGTCCTCACTCCTGGTTGGCTCTTCCCTATCCAGCTCCCGAAACATTATCCCACAGGTGTGGCAAAAATGAAAGACTCTTCTGTAAACAAAACCTGAACATGTTGTGAACTTTCGGGTGACCGGCGCGGGTCAGGCAAGGATTTTCACGGCAGGAATCGAATGAGCCAGACAGACTTCTTGAGGAGGAGGAACTTGTGTCCAAAACCATCCTGATCGTGGAAGATGACCATATAATATCGAAAGCGCTGAAGCTGAATCTGGAAATAGAGGGCTACAGGACCCTGACCGCATATGACGGAGAGGAAGGCCTGGAGGTCGCCAGAAAATCTCTGCCTGATCTAATTTTATTAGATATCATGCTTCCCAAAATGAATGGGTTTGAAGTTTACTACAAACTCAAGGAGGACGTGAAGGCAAAGAGCATCCCTGTGATCATACTCAGCGGCGCAGGGAGGGAAGAGGATCTCCTGAAGGGCTGGGAGCTGGGTGCGGTTGATTATATCGTAAAACCTTTTGATTTGAATCGCCTTCTTTCCAAGGTGCAAAGCGTGCTTTTTCCGTTGCCGGCGGCGGCCGCCGTCGAGGCTCGGAAGATGCCGCAAGTCCTCAAGGTGGCCATTCTCGGCGCCAATGAGACTGCCGTGGAACTCTTGCGCACTTTCCTCGGAGATCCCGATTTCAGGGTTTGCGGGCTTGTAGATAACGATTCTACGAAACGTGAGATGGAGCTGGCCAGACTTCTGGACATCCAGACCGCCCCTGACATGCCTGCCCTTCTCGGCAAGACCAGGGCAGATGTAGTCCTGTGCTCAACAGAGGCAGGGTATGGCGAAGCGGTTTCCCTGACACCCTCCGTGGAGGTCATGGGACCTCTGGCCATCGAGCTGTTGCAGAAACTCCTCAACACGCGGGAAGAGAAAGCTGAGACGAATCGAAACCTCAGCCGGAAACTCAAGAAAGCCATGGAAGAGCTGGTCATAGGGAATGAAATCGTAAATATCGCACTTGCCAAGAAAGAAAGCGCCGAAGTGTTGACCGAGATCTGTGAGTATCTGGCCGGAAGCCTGGACCTCTGCGCCTGCTCCTTGCTTGACGTAGATTCGGGAGGAAACTGCCTGGGAGTTGTTGCATCCTTCGGATTGAGCGAGAATTACGGCAACCTCAAAACGAAGCTTGGGGAGGAGCTTTGCGGACTCTCTGCAAAGATCAGGGAACCTCTTGTCTGTTTCGATCTGTCCTCACCGGCCTTGAGACTCGAAGGCATTCAAATTGACCGCAAAGAGGGAAAGCTCCTCCCGACCCGACACAATGTACGGCTCCCGGGGCGAAGTCGCATGGACATTGCAGCGAGAGAGGGCGCCAGGTCACAGATCTCAGTCCCTCTCGAAATGGACGGGCAATTGCTGGGCGTCCTGAACGGATACTATTCAGAATCACAATATTTCTTTGAAGATGAGGCCCACGCATTTCTGGTAATCGCGAATTCAGTGGCCTATGCGTTGCGGAAGCTGCAGCCGAGAGCCGCCCCCACCTAGTTCGCCTGTCCCCGAAGAGTCTTGCCAAACAGCTCATTATGTGTTATAATTCTTGTGTTCGCCTGCTGTGAATCACCTTGTGGATCTTCTCGTCGGGCACTTTTCCGGCGCTCCGGGTGATGATCCCCCTGAATTCGTTTCGTCCGAGCTTCGGACTTCGTTTCATGAATATATGTGTAATACGAGAAGGAATATCGTGATTTTATATCGAAAAACGGAAAGTTATTACACCACGGCAGTGGGACACTGCCAGGAAGGAGGCGGAAAACATCTTGTCCCCGTCAACCCTGAGGAAGACCGCGGAAAGCGGAGGAAACTTGCGGAAAGCTCTGATGGACCGGTCCTCCTTGGGAAATCAAATTAGGAGGGAAGCATTTTGAAGAAAACTGCGGTACTACTAGTTCTCTTTCTATTTGCAGCCGTAACCGCACCGATTATGGCCGCTCCCTTCCCGGATACTCCGGCAGCACACTGGGCGCTGGATGCTGTCAATCAGCTCGCCGCAAAAGGGCTCCTGGAAGGGTACCCTGGCGGCACATTCCGGGGAGACAGAGCCGCTACCCGATACGAGGTGGCAATGGTCGTCGCCCGAATCATGGCGAAGATCGAGAAAATGGAGCCACCGGATATGTCCAAATACGCCACAAAACAGGATCTGGCAGCCCTCAGAAAACTCATCAATGAGTTCAGAGATGAGCTGGATGCCCTGGGAGTGCGCGTGGCCAAGGCCGAAGATAAGATCGCCTCACTCGAAGCCCGGGTAACCGAGCTTGAGAGAGTAAAGGTCAGCGGCAAGCTGGACACGGTCGTAACGACCATCGGGATCGTCAGCACCAATGCCAACAACATCAATGCAGCAGGGAACGGGGCGGCAAACGGCGCCTTTACCTATGATGAATGGGGCAAAGAGCAGCTCTGGTATCGGGGCGCCGGCGGCACAACGACCGCTGTCGGAGGGGTTTCCACTCTGACCATCCCAACTCCTTATACCCAGATCTGGACCGGAACCGCCCTTACGAGCAACCTGAATCTTGGCGTAACGGCCAAACTGGGTGACGGAGTGACCGGCGGAATCGCCATGGAAGCTTACAGCCGGATCGGAAGCGCGCCCATTGCCCATTACTGGGGCACTCAGATACCGGTGGAAGCCGCAACAGGCGCCGCCGTGGCCCCTTACGCATGGCTCTACAACGGCTGGGTTCAACAGAAGAAGGATAACCTTACGTACAAGGCGACAGTTGGAACCTTTTATCCTGTCTGGATGACCCAAAAGCACAACAACATCCCTTTGAACAATTTCATCATGAGACCCCCCGGAAACTCGGCTTACCGAATCGCTGGACGTCCGAGCAAGGGGATCTTTAACATCATCCCCGGCCGGATGCCCTGGTACGGCGCCGAGGTTGCTGGAAAATGGAGCAATTGGGACTTTGATTTCTTCGGATTTGACCACTATGCTCTTCCTACGCCTCAGGGTTTTGCAGCTCAGAACTCTGCCATGGGTGTGGGCGGTCGAGTGGGATCCAAGTTCCCCACATTTGGAAACCTGGGCCTGGGTGTCTTTGGGTTCAATGTGACCGACACCTTCGGCGCAGGGGCAAGCCAGTTGGGCGGAACCCTTGTGGGGGCCATCCCTTCAAACTGGTCCTTTGTGGGCGTTGATCTCTCGATCCCTGTTCCCCTTGGCCAGAAAACCGGCCTTTGGGGCTGCTATTATGGATCAACCACCCATGTGGGGACAACCATGATGGCCGCTGCGGCAGGGAACCTCAATTATACGGACGCAGCCTGGACACTGGGATTCAATACGAACGTGTTCAAGGATGGTGTGTTCTCCCTGTCCTATCTGGACCTCGGGCCGAACTCGAATCCTTACAACATGAACCGTCCTGAAGACTATCCTTACGGATACCAGGGCTTCTGGGCCACCTATGACCATTCAGGGAAAAACTGGAAATTCTATACGGAATATCGAAGCTGGCAGCAGAGAGATGCAGCCGTCAACTCGGCGACCGGCGCACAGGCCGCGAACTACCTCAATGCAGCCAACGGTTTCCCGAACATCACCTTTGTCAGAAACGACACCGGCTGGTTCCCGCAGAAAGGGACCGGCGGTGTTGCAACAGACAAGGGTAAGGTCAATACCCTCATGTTCGGTGGAAACTGGACTCCCCCAGGCTGGAAGCTGAACATAGCGGCAGACTATGACAATATCCAGTACAGACGGGGTGAGACCGATGCAGCGGGAAGAATCTATAATTTCGACCGCACAGTGAACAACTGGTACATTGGTCTTGGCTACCCGATCACCGCCAAGCTCACGGGTGAGGCAGGATATCGCTGGTGGAGCAATACCGGAAACTATCGGGACACCGGCGGCACCGCGCTCGTCTCAGGCACAGGCTTCAGTTACAACCAGACGCAGAATTCTCCGCGGATCGGACTCAAGTACGAAGTCGCGAAAGATGCGAGACTGGCTCTGAACTATGCCACATACACTTATGACGACGCATCGAACTACACGACTGCCGGCGGAGTTGCCAACAATGTGGGGAACCTCTTTGACTGGACAGCCACAATGTTCATCGGAGAGCTTACCTGGAAATTCTAGCTCCGGCTCGAAACCAGAGAGCCGCAGGTTTTTCCTGCGGCTCTTTTTTTGTAACTACTCAGCCACCGATCTACGCTGATTATCGCCGATCAAAAAACTTCTAATTATTTCTTCATATTTGAACCTGATCTGTGTTCATCTGTGTGAATCTGTGGCTGAATAGTTATCTTTTTTCTTCCTACCTGATTCTTCCGCCCAGGAACTGGCCCAGCACAGACAAGCCTACTGTGAAAGGAATCAATGTCCAGGCCCCTCCAAGACGCAGGCGCAAGAGAATAATCATGAAAACGGGAAGATGGATCGCTGCAAACCACTGAAGGGAGAACTTCCGGCTTGCCGCCCGCCAATGCCCAAAAGGAAGATTGATCAAAAACACAAAAGTCAAGAAAGCGAAAAGGACGAAACCGTCCAATAAGGTCACCCCCTTTTGATGGCAAAAACAAAAATCACGATCTATTTACTCCCATTGCCCCCATTTCCTTTACAGAGCGCCCTCGCCACGGTCGAGGACCCGCTTGTCTCCAACCCTGCGCGTCACTTTCCGGCTGTCCAGGTACTCCAAGAGAGGAATGATAAACTTGCGGGAAGTGCCGAGAAGATCTCTGGCACCGGCAGCGGTTATGGAGCCTTTCTCCCGGATCTCGGAGCAAAGGAGTCCGGCAATCCTGTCCAGACTTGACCGGGGGAAGTACATGCCCTCCGCCACGGAGACGAGAAATCCGATCCCTGTGAGAAATGCCTCGGCTTCTTTATGGGAAAGACAGGGAGGACAAAGGCGGCTCAAGACCTCGGAAAGAGCCGGTGGGGAAAACTCACTCGCTCCGAACTCTTTTTGCACGGCATCCAGAAGCTCTCTCTCCCTCTCCGTCAGGACGGCCTCATGCCCCACAATGGAAATCTTCCCTTCCGCCTGTCTTATGGCGCCGTCCTTTTCAAGGCTCTGGAGAAGCGCTTCCAGAAGACGAAAAGGGATGTCGGGCAGATCTCGGGACAGCTCCTGAGCGGTCCAGCTTCCCCGCCAGGGAGATGCCTCCCTGTGTTTTTGAAGCATGGCCGCGACTTTGCAGGCCATGGCGTCCCAAAGAGGGTAGGGAAGCCACACTTTCAGGGAATCAACAGAAACGACCCTCTTTTCAAGGGAAAGTCTTGCCAGGGCGTCTGCGGTTTCCTCTCTGGGGAGGCCCGTTTCCCGCACCAGATCATCCAGAGTCAAGGCCCCCCCTGCGCGACCGAAGACTTCAACAAGAATACGGTCTGCCTTGCCTTCTTCTTTCGCAAGCAAGACTCTTACGGCGCCCGACTGGGATGTGCGAAAACGACTCATTGCCTGCTCAAGAACGACCGCCCCTCCCAACAGTCCTGATGGAGAATAACCTCGTGCCACGATCCTGTCGCCCGCAATTGCAATGTGCTCCTCTTCCAGTTGAAACTGAACCAGGGCCTCCCCGCCTGGAGGGATCTCAGACCCTTCGAGGACTCGCAGCCTCGCCAGCACTTCTGCAGTACCCCAATTCAGGCGCACCCGAAGCCCTGTCCGAACTCTGGGGGGTGCATCAGGCAGGAGGGACAACCTGGCATAGTAGTAGCGGGATGGACGAAGGATTCCGGGAGGGGCGGCGACCATCCCGCGATGCAGGAGCGTTGCCTCCACACCGGACAGATTCAGTGCTGCCCGCTGCCCTGCAAAGGATTCTTCCACGAGGCCGCCGTGCACTTGAATCTGACGGGCCCTTGCCTGAAGGGCGGAAGGTTGCAGCTCTATCCGATCCCCTTTCCTTATTACGCCTGTATAAAGGGTCCCCGTCACGATCACCCCGATTCCGGGACGAAGGAATACTCGGTCAATTGGGAGGCGAAAGGGAAGGCTCACTTTCTTGGGAGGGAGCTCCGGTACTAACCGATCCAGGACTTCCCTGAGGTCGGACAACCCTGCCCCTGTGACGGAAGAAACGGGGATGATGGGCTTCCCGTCGAGAAAGGTCCCTTTCAGGAAGGAAGCTACCTCCTCGGTTTGTAGAAGAAGCCACTCCTCATCAACGAGATCGCATTTCGTGAGGACCGTGAGACCCGAGGAGATTCCCATCAACTGGAGGATCTGGAAATGCTCCCTCGTTTGAGGCATGATCCCGGCTTTCGCGTCAACGACCAGGAGAGCAAGATCATACCCTCCGACCCCTGCGAGCATGTTCTTGAGAAACTTTTCATGACCCGGCACATCTACGATCCCCAGGCGCGACCCACCGGGAAGATCAAGAAAAGCAAAACCCAGGTCTACTGTCAGGCCTCTTTGTTTTTCTTCGGGCAAGCGGTCTGTGTCAATGCCGGTAAGGGCCCGGATCAATGCGGTCTTTCCGTGATCTATGTGGCCCGCCGTTCCGAGAATGTAATGGCGCGTGTTATCCTGCATGCGGTCGTTCATGGTATCATGATTTCGGCCTAAAGGACAAAGACCCTCTGATTACAAATTGCTGACATTTTTCTCTTTTGGCCTTTACTTTTTCACTTTTGTCGTGACATGAATAGTAACAAAACCGCAATGATTTGTCCATATGGCATTATTTTATAGGAGGGCGATCCCAATGAGCAATGTCCAGGGTCCGGTAACCTACAACTACTCGGTCACGTACTTTCCGGCGAATTACACACAACAACCGGCCTACCCCACCCAGGTCCATGGCGGCTATGGGGACCAGTACCAGCAAGGGTACTACCCCATACAGGGAGGGCCGAGCTATCAACAGTACCCCACAAACCCTGCCTACTTCCAACCACCTTTTGATGGAGCCCAGGGCACTCCCTTCACTCCAGGATTTCCGCAGGGACAGCAGGGCGCCATGTCCATGCCGCCTTTCTGGAATCCGATCCAGATGCTCTTGTGGATGATCCAACAGCTTTTGCGGCAACTCCAGCAACAGGGACACTGCCATCAGCACCAGCCGCAGCCACAACCCGGCCCTTATCCCGGCCCCGGACCATATCCGGGACCTGGCCCATTGCCTTTCCCCGGCCCAGGTCCATACCCGGGTCCGTTCCCCGGTCCTGGTCCATATCCTGGTCCTGGTCCATATCCTGGTCCTGGTCCATATCCTGGCCCTGGCCCATATCCCGGCCCTGGTCCATACCCCGGTCCGTTCCCTGGCCCTGGACCTTATCCCGGACCCGGCCCATACCCGGGACCTGGCCCGTGGCCTCCACAACCGCCTATCGGTTGGAAGCCGGTCTATCAGGAAGGCAAGGGCTGGCAGTGGGATCCGACGGTAGATTTCGGCCAGCGGCCCAGACCCAGAGATCCCCTGGTGATGGACCTGAATGGTGACGGCACCTTCAACCTGGACCCCGGCAAAATCGTGGACTTCGACATCAACGGTGATGGTGTGCAGGACAAAGTGCACGGCTGGTCAACGCAGGACGGCTTCCTGGTGCAGGACAAAAACGGAAACGGCAAGATTGACAACGGCACCGAGATGTTCGGCCCACGAACCAACAACGGAATAGCGGAGCTCAAGACATTCGACAAAAACGGCGACGGAAAGCTCTCGGGCGATGAGCTCAAAGACCTCAAGATCTGGAAAGACGCCAATGGGGACGGAAAAACTGATGCAGGCGAGCTGAAAACCTTGCAGGAGCTTGGAGTTGACGAGATCGGCTTCAAAGGTGACAGGGAGTTCACCTTCAAGAAAAGAGTGGGTTGGGAGCCCGTCTATGGCGGACCGCAGCCCGGCCCCGTTGCGAACGGCGGAAAACTCGATCAACCCAACCAGGGCGGACCGATCACCTACACGACTCACGGCGGATACAAGGTGGAGGTAAACGGCCACGAAGTGAAGATCGTTTCACCTGACGGAAAGAGCACCCTGACGAACTCGGGCGATCCCCACGAGTATCTGAACAATCAACAGATCAAGGACTGGGATGAGAAGACGAGAACGATCATACTCGCAGACGGAACAAAGGTCACCATGAACGCCACCGGTCCACAGGGTGTGATTCAGGATACCCACATCTATGATGGCGGACAGGCGATTCACATCCAGAACAACAACAATCAGGTGACGGAAACTGTCTTCAATCCTCAGCAAGCGGCAGAACAGGAAAGAAAGCAAGCCGATGGCGAGACCTCCTGGTTCGGCACCGACTGGCAGGGGAGAGTCGTTTACAACGACCTGTACACCCAAAACGCCGATCTGGGGTACACAAACCTGTACCGAGAGCTCGCGTACATTAAGGACGGCAACGTGACCGATCTCTATGATGACCCAGGACGGCAGGAGTGACTGCCGTCCTTTTTTTTTTCGGGTAAAGGAGACAGGATTTCTTCGGAAAAGCCCAGAATCTATCTCAGTGGCCCACGACATGAATAACGTCAACGATGCCGTGACGGGATTTGTGTCGGGGGTCAGTTGGGGAAAACACCAAAAGGGGGAGTGTCCTGTGACACTGACACGCGATCAGAGCTCTTCCTTCGCCGCAGCGGAGAACCGCCTCCTGGAGACGATTGTGGGTACCCTGGATGGGAAGGCCGCTCCGGGAAGTCTCGAAGACCTGCTCAAGCGCGCAAAGCGGGGGATCCAGGAGAGCCGTGATGAGTTCCATCGAACGGCCGAGGCTGTGGAGCCTGAAGTACTGCTGAAATGCCTTGAGGAGAGGGACAGAGCTTTTCAGGCTCTCAACAATTTCCAGCAAGCCCTGGATCTCGTCTCAGAATTCGTGGCAACCAGGGACAGGGAAACTCTGATTCGGGCGGGAGAGCTGGTCAGACGCTTCTCCGGACAGGTCAATGAGGCTTTTTCCGCCTTCAGGGACAAGGCGCTCTTTCTGATCGGCCCGACCGACATGCCCACCATCAACCTGCTCCTGAACATGAAAGAAGCGCTCCTTTCCGGGAGAACAACAACAGATGCTTTGAAGGGCATTGTGGAAGCCCAGGAAAAGCTCCTTCAGGAGTCTGCCGGGGCCCTTCGAGGATTTGATGAACCGGAATCCAAGCAGCTTTTGAATGACTATCAAGAAATGAAACTGGCTTTGGAGTCCTTTCTGAAAGGGGCGGAAACCCGAAATGCGCCCGATCTCCATAGTGCGGGCGCTCACGTTCTGGAAACAGCGAGAAACATCCGCACAACCTTTCACAAGCTTCACGGCCGGCTGGGTCAGGGTCTCAGCGCGGGATCCCAGGTCGTCGTCCGTCTCGCGGAGATCCTGGAGAACAAGAAGGATCGTGAATTGGAAGGCGCTTCTACGGTCTTCAGCGACTGGTTGAAAGGAGCGGCAAATTTGTGGACGAAGGTGGGGGACTCGCCGCTGGATTCATTCATTCTCAGGAAGGAGCGCTCCTTCCTCACGGAAGCCCTCACGTACTTCGCGGATGCGGACCGCCTGCTCACCCGCTTCAAGACTACCTCCGTCAAGGTCGCCGAGCTGCTGGTTCGGGCTGGAACCGAGCTGGGAAGAGGGCTTGCTTCTCTCCGGCAATTCCAGGATCTATGGAGTGAAGAGGAAAAACCTGGCGCCCCTGCCCCATCTGTCCAAATCGGTTTTGATCGGAAAAGGAAATGGCTTTCCCTGTACAGGAATGAAGAGGCCCATTCCGAGGGTTGTTACTGTCCTCTGTGCAGGAAAGGCTGGGGAGGGAAGGAAAAAGTAACTCGGAAACTGACCCCACTCCCCTTGATCATTGCCCTGGAGGGGAGAGGGGCCCCTTCATTTCTTCTACCTGAATGGATTCTGACCCCAAGCATAGTGGCAGGGGTCGCGGCCAAACCGGAGAGGGCATTCCCTGAGGCAGGCCGGATTCCTATCGAGGAAAGGGCGACATGGGACTGGTGGCCGATTACAATCTGACGGCTGAACGAGGGGGATTATGCTGTGGAACAACTTGGACAAGAGCTGAAAGAAAGTCCTCAGGACTGTTATGAACAAGGGATTCAGGCACTGAAGCAACGGGAGCCGGGACAGGCCGTCTCTTTTCTCGAGAAGGCACGATCCGCCTATGAGGAAAAAGGAGAGTACCAGAATGCCCTGGGGGCGGCGTATTTTCTGGAAGAGCGCTATGAGGAGGCTTTGAACGCTTTCTCACAGGCCTGCACCCTGGTGCCGAAGGATCCGGCATACCTGGAAGATCTGGGTAATGCTCTTACTGCGCTCGATCGCGTCCAGGAAGCGGAGGACACATACAAACGGGCCATGCAATTGAACCCCGAGCGGCCCTCTCCGCACTTGCGGCTGGGTTGTCTTGCCGTCTACAAGCAATCCAACCCTTTCGTAGCCACTACGTACTTTACCAAAGCCGCCGAATTGGACCCTGATTCCTCTGAGCCCTGGCGTCGG
>JACPDT010000045.1 GCA_016183865.1 Armatimonadota bacterium
AGGAGCCCCATGCCCCCTCTGAGCTTGAAGGTGCGGGTGCCTGCCTCATTCCAGTGGGTCAGCATCTCCTCCGGGTATCCCTCATCCTGAAGACGCTTGCGCCCATCGCTTCCGCTGTACTTTTTCGCAATTGCGATCATCCCCTTTGCGGCATAGGCAAAGGCCTGATCCCAGGTCACCCGCAGAAGCTCATCCTGCCCTCTGCGGTCGAATTTATACCTGGCTTTGTTTTCCGGGGTGAGCTCGGGGAAGCCGTCATCCGCCCACTCCTTCCAGCCCTTCCGGACCAGGGGGTACCGAAGGCGGAAAGGGCCGTAAACGCGCCTCTGGAAGGCAAATCCCTTGAGACACATCCGCGGATTCCACTGGGGAGTCGCCGTGTTTCCCAATCCGTCACCATAGCTCTGATGATCATAGCTCTGCTCCAGGCGGACCGCCACGCCATTTCGGACATAAGCCCGCACGCGGCAGGCATGGGTATCATTGGGGGAACAGATATAGGTAAAGGAAGAGTCGTAGCGGTACTGGTCCCTGTAAACTTTTTCCCAGTCCTTGTCAGGATAGAACTCCAATGGATTTGCGATTTCCGGAATGGGCTCAAGGGTCTTGAGGAAGAGCTTTCCGGTACCCAGAAACAGGCCCGTCGTTCCAGCCGATGTCTTGAGGAACTCTCTGCGATTCACGTTAAGGGTCCTTCCTTTTTTCGAGTAGGCATTCAGCGGTCAGCAACCAACACCACAGAACTTACCTTGAGCCGACCGCTTACCATAATAACGAAGGGTAAGCTTCGCTTTCACGAAAGCTCACCCCTCTGCATTTTGCAGTTATTTCTTTATGTCTAAACCCATCTGTGTTCATCTGTGTGAATCTGTGGCTGAATAGTTACATTTGCACTGAGCTATGGGTTTACCGGCTTATTATCACCACATCACCACGTTTCAGCTTGCGACCTCCCAGCACCAGCAACGCGGCGCCCCCTAGAACGGCAACCGCAAGGAGGATCCACACGATCTTTGGAACCTGCGCTCCTGCTCCTCTCTTGCTGCGGCTTCCCGCCCCGATCTCTTTCCGGTCCGTCACACTCTGGTCCTCGTAGATGACTGAACCCTTCGGCTGGGAGCCGGTCGTTTGGGAGGCGCCGGTGTCGGGAAATTTGACAGGGGGGACGAGGGAGGATCCTCCCGTATCCGACCCCGTGTCCACAGGGAATTGAGGCGTCGGGGGCGGATGGACCACCCTTTCACGCATATTTTGTCTCCATCCTGCCGGCATCTTGGCGACTCCGGCCATTGCAGGAGAGGGCGCCATACACCACAAGATCCCGAGACCTATGGCAAGGACGAGGAGCTTTTTCATACTTTTTTCCTCTCCTTGATGCTCCCCATATCAACAATTGAAATAATCACGAATTCCAGAACCGCGCCCGATGAGGCATTGGCCTTTGAAATCTGCGGAACATGAGGGGGCAGAGTTGTTCTGAGATTCTGGTCATAGGTGAAATTCTGGTTGCCCTGATAGCCCATGACATATTCATTGGGATCAACCACGTTATTGCTGTTCGAATCCTCCCAGTTCCCTTCCGCATCCCCGTACTTGGAGTTGATGGAGCCCTTGTAGTTGACCGTATGGCCCGGGTCCGTGCTTCCGATGAGTGCGGCGTTGCTCACATCATGGGTGAGCTGAAACCAGCCCGGAGAATGGAGGGCACTGTTGTCGGGGTCAGGAAGAGGGGGAAGGGCCTTGATCCCTGCCGGAGGAGGCGGGGGAGGTCCGATATAGCCTGAATCCCATGTATCGAATTGAAGGGAGCGGTTGAAGCTGAAAAGGAGGGCATCTATGTCGAGGGAGTTTTTTGCTCCCGCAGCAAGGGCCTGAGGAAGCCCCTTGTTCACCGTGACCCCCTGAATCAGGTTGCCGCCACCCCATGAAGACACATCGCTCCCTGCGGCTTTGACGACTTCAGCGCTTGAAGTGCTGTTGTTCTTGACTTCAGAGGATGCTGAGAAATAGTTGGAAGCAACGATTCCGAGGGAATTGTTGCCATCTGATTTGTAGGTGCTGTAGTTTGAGATTTTGTTCGTATCGGAGCCGTTATTCGCATATTTCTGATCATAGGCATATTTAAGGTCCCCTATGAAGGCAACGTTCCCTTCCATCGGCGCATAGTTGTCTTCCTTCACATTTTGCCCTGAGACGGGATCGTAATAGGAATAGTCGTACTTGCCATTTCCGTTTCTGTCCACCCAGCCCTTGGGAGGTGCGAAACCGGTATAATTCGTGGATGTTGCCCCATCATCGGGAACGCCATCGGCATTCACATCTCTGGGAATATACGTGTCATCAGGAGCCCCTGAGTGAAATCCGCGGCTGTTTCCTGCCGATGCCGTGGGACGGCCGAATACCGTGGCGCCGCTTGAGACATTGGTCGGATCGAAGCCGTCTATTCTATCCGAAGCTACGATGGTCAGATTTCCATTGAATATTCCCGCGCCTCCGGGGCCGCCTGCGCCTGTTACGGTCTGGGCCGTGTTCACAACTTGAACATTTCCCCCATTTACGAAGAGGACGCCCTCTTGCAGCCTGTCAATGTCCGTATCTGCACTGTTATCGGTGCTCATGCTGTAGCATTTTCTTGTCATTTTTTGAGCGCCCGAGTATTTCCCGATCACCTCAACGCAAACCCCGGGGCCTGACCCGAATCCGCCGCCCGATTTGGGGACCTTCGCATATGTCGTGACTCTGACGACAGGCATGCCCGGCAGATAGCTGTTTTTCGGCTCGTTTTTTTTCGCCGCATCCGTTTCTCTTATCGGGTCCATCTCGATCCAGGAGTCGGATACATTTATGTACCCACTTGCGAAATTCCAGGTGGCCCCAGGAGGCCTGGCCGCATTATTAGCTGTGTTGGCAATGACTGCCTTACTCTTGAGCCACTCGATCTGCTTGTCTACTCTCGACCTCACGGATGAGAAGGCATCGCTGTTTGTCAGCTTGTTCAGGCCGTTCTTGAAGTCCCCTGTGGCCGTGCCCGATGGGGCGCCGGTGTTTGTGGTGTAAACGGTGTCCTTAAAATTGGTCTGCAGGAATGATTGCACATTATGACCCGACCCCCCGGGTGTGCCGTTGTTGTAACCTACCCTGACCTTTCCCTGCACATTCCCTCCCCCAAATCCTATGGCATTGTTCAGGGCGTCCGTAAGGGGGAGAGTGTCCGGGTTCACGCCA
>JACPDT010000306.1 GCA_016183865.1 Armatimonadota bacterium
AATCTTGTGAAGCAGCAGAACCAGATCATTGAGCTCCACAGGGTCAGCGGAGATGTATTCATACCGGATTCCCAGGTGGTTCGGCCCCTTTGTGGGGTCGCACGTATACCCAACTTCCATGAAGCCCGCCCGCTCCAGTGGGGAGCGGACAATCTCTCCCAGATTCGGATGATCTTCTCCGATCAGCTCAAGAAGCATTACGGTATCGCAGTATTGAGGATCAATCGCTGGCATTGGGCTGCCGTTTCGACCAGGAGGGATTTCGGAGAATGGCTTCGTTCCTTTACGGCCTTGTATACCGCGTCACTGACCAGCCCCCTCATGGTCTCCCATGCTCCGATTCTCGGGTCCATTCTGGCTTTTCGCACCGTCTCGACGGCGACCTTGCCTCTCGGATCCCTTGCAAGATATTGCCTGTAAGACTTGCTTGCTATGGCGGAACTCCTCACGGGGACATAGCCGGTCTTCTCCGCCCATCTTGTTGTGTTCTCCGGGGTGATGAGCCATCGGACGAAAGTCCATGCCGCTTTTTGCACCTCAGGAGAGGAATGGGAGAAAATGGCGAGATTGGTTCCGGCGAAAAGGCACACCTCTTTTTTTCCCGCAGGGAGGGGAGCGATGCCGTAAGACAATTGGGCGCTGCGATCCAGGCCCACCCTTTTGGATGTTGTTTCGATGTACATGGAGGCCTTTCCCTCCTGGAAATCCTTTGCGGCGTCATAGGATGGAGTTGCCGCCTGATGTTTTCCGACAAGATCGGTCAGATACTGCAAACTCTCGATACCCTCTTTGCCGTGGAAGGTCACCTGCTTGCCCTTGATGTAGTCGCCACCGCGGGAGTACAGGAGGATCCCGAAAATATCCACAGATGGTTGAAATACAAAGCCATACCGTGTGATTTCCCTGGCGGAATTCCGCAAAGTCAGCTTTTTTGCCGCTTTGCTGAATTCATCCCAGGTCCGGGGGGGAGTCAGACGGGCCTCCTGGAAGTGTTTCTTGTTGTAGTAGAGCACATATATGCTCTTGTTGAAGGGAAGGGTCCAGATCTTTCCCCTATAGGTGTTGGATTGCCGAAAGCTCGGAACCAGATCGGCCACATCCTTACCGGTAAAGGACTCCGGGCCGCTGAAGAATTTCTGCATGGGTACAAGGGAATTGCTTTCTATGAGCTGTGTCGTCCAATTCTCATACACTTGCGACACATCAGGGGGATCCATGATGTCTTGTGGGGGGCAAAGGGGCGGGATTCCATGCAACGATTTTATGGCCAGGGAGCAAAGGAGCTGGCGGATGAGAATGTTGTAATTGTTGAAGAATCTCTCCGTGGATTTTACGGCACGGTCTTTCACAAGGATGTCAGGGTGAGCGCGGTTGAACTCTCCCACCATCTCGTGCAAGATCTCACCTCTTGCTCCATCCATGGCGTGCCAGAAGGAGAGAACCACAGGCTTCGAAGCCGTACATTCCTTTCACTATTGGAGGTTAACGGCAAGGGGCGATGTATTGTACGTGTGCAGGATCAGTTGCACGGGCGAGGACTTGTCCGGAATCTCAAAGACCAGGTAACCGAAATTGATCCCGCCCGGGCGCAGGATTTGCAGCCAGAAGTTGCTCAATCCCTCCACGTAATCAAAGGCTCGCCCTGCTGCGTCCACCAGCGAGAATCTGCCTGTGTACATCTGCACCTTGTCCGAGACATTTTGTTGAGAAAGATGGATGATCACAAAACGATAGCCCGGCTTCGGGCGGTAAAAGTCCTTGATGACGGTGACTCTTTCCACATTGGTGACCGTTATGAAGAAGTCGCCATTGGAGGCGCTTCTGGGGATAAAGATTTCCGGCTCCTGAATCTGAGGAACCGGATTCTCCGGCAGCCTGGGGTTCTGGGGATTTTTTACGATTGCGCCCTTGTCAGGAACGAATTTTGGCGGTGTCCCTATGCCTGGCGGGGTTTCCGGGTTTTTTGGCCTGATCTTGGGGGGAGGATAAACAAAGCTGGCCTTTTTTGCGACAGGGTCCCATTCCAGACTGGCGCCCGCAACCTCTGCCATGCTCTCGGCAGGGACAAAGAGAACGCCGCCCTTCATCAGCGGCGCCACCTGCACCGATTTGTCCTTGATGGCGATCGTCTGGGAGGAAGGGTCCCATTTCAATATGAGCCCCAGTGCGGAAGAAACGGACTGGGCGGGAACATACAGGATTCCGCTCTTGTCCAGGGGGGCTGTCTCGATCTTCTTCCCATTGACAAAGAGGGAAGGAGGAAGCTCTCCCGCCGCCTCCAAACAAGGACTCACGGCAAGCGAAATCACGAACAATGTCAGGAGCAAAGCAATGGTTGGTTTCATATGTCACTCCATGTAAATTTTACCTTGATTTTCTCTCCCCCAGCACTTCTACGGACTGCCGCAAACTCCTTCCCGAAAGCCCTGCGAATGGGAGCAGGAGCAGGAAAACTATAACTTCTGCATAAAAGATAGACGCGGAATAGTAAGGAAAATTCAGTAAAATGGAGCAACGCGAATTGGATTCCAGACGATTGCAGGACCAGTTGAAGGAACAGGTCGTTCTAAATCCCCTTGATGTTCAGGCCCATTACCAGTTGGCCAGCTCCTATTTGCAGGAGAACAACCTCGATCTTGCCGCAACGGAATACGAGAAGGTTCTCGAGCTGGATCCCAGGAATGTGACGGCACATTTCGATCTCGGCATCATTCTTCAGCGTCAGGGCAAATTGGATGAAGCCATCGCTCAGTGGCAGGAGACGGTATCCCTTTCTCCCAACTTTATGAGGGCCCACTATAACCTGGGACTCCTCTACGAGAAAATCGGGCAGAGAGAGAGGGCGATCACGGAGCTTCAAGTGGCCCTCAAGATTCTTCAGAATCAGAAGAAGATTCTTTCCTTCGAGATGGCCAGGATGGACGATGCGGAGGTCTGCCTCCTCGCCTACGGCTGCTCCTCCCGCGTGGCTCGGTCGGTGATGGAACTCGCCCGCGAGCGCGGCATCCGGGCCGGGCTGCTCCGGCTGATCACCGTGTGGCCGT
>JACPDT010000300.1 GCA_016183865.1 Armatimonadota bacterium
ATTTTCGGTTTGTCTCGTCAAGTCTCTGATTTGTCGCGTCTATCCTCTGATTTACAAGCTGCAGTCCTTCCCCGAATGCCCTGAAATCGCTCCGAATGTCCTCCAACAAGACCCCCACATATTTGTCTTCCATGAGCCCCCCTGGTGTTGTGGTCCTGGAGAATTCCCTTTGCGGTCCCGGGTTCCTGCCGCCGGGCAGGGCGAAAATTACTCGTACCCCCCTGAACGTTTACAATTACTCCTCAACCCGGGGGACCGGGACCACCCAGCCCGCAGGTCTTTCGGGACGTTCCTTCATGTTGGTGATCAGCTTCTGCTCTTTACGAAGGTTCTCAGCAAGGGACTGGATGTGGGTCAGCCGCTTCATTCTGGAGATGGCGGCCTCGATCCGCTCCCGCGATGTGTCGTAATTCCCTTCATTGAGACCCTCTGTCAGGCTATGGAATTCCGGAAGAAGCTCACCAAGCTCTTGAGCGTCCTTGATCACTCCATTGGCTTCCTGGATCTCGCTCATGGCATCTCTGATCCTTTTTTCCCCGCTCCGGATCTTGCGCTCCGCGTCATCAATATGACTCCGTGCCCGTCTCATCTCTGATTGAGCTTCATTGATCTCTTGCTCGCGGTGCCTGTTGTGAACCCATCGGGTGCGGATTACAGGCATCATGTGGGTGGAATGATGGCCATGACAGTCGGTTGTGGTGTGCATCTCAAAATCGGTGTATGTTTCGCTGACCGTTACAGGCATGCTCTCTGCTGAGGACATGTGGCTGTCGGCTCGGCGCAACTCATTTCGTCCGTCCTCCAGGTCGCCCAGGCCCGATTTCTTCTGCTTTTCCCCCGCTTCCTGGTGGGTCTTGCCGTCAGACAGATCGGATTGCCCTTTTTCGAGGTTTTCTTTGCCCAGCTCGGGCAGCTCCTTTTCAAGGTTCTGAAGCTTTTCCGCGAATTCAGGGACCGTGTAGCGGTATCGGTCATATTCTTTCTGGTTCAGAACCTTCTTGTGGGCCGCTGCGAGCTCCCCTGAGTTCGCGATCGGCACATACAGGTCGGATTCAAAGTCCCCGCCCGGAAACTTGTATGTGACGCCACGTCCTGCCTGAAATTCCTGGAGGGCCTCGTAACCGTTCAGGCCCACTCTGCTGGCCTGGGTTATCAGACACTCCACGGCGGTTCTGTTCGAATCTCCCATCACGTACAGAAGATGAAACTCCTCGGCAGGGAGAATGTCATTCTTCGCCAGCCCGTAAAACACGTCCAGCTCGTGGAGATCGTCTTTGGACAGAACCTTGTTCCAGTTCTTCGTCATGCACGACCATACCTCGAAGGGTTTGCCCGCCTTGAGCGCCTCCCAACCCTCATACGCCCGGCCCTCCTGTCCGTTTACGCGGAACCCGCTCTGTTCCAGACCCTCTGCCGCGCCCTCGAAGAGCTGGAGCACCTTCATGCTGTCCTGAGGAACTCCGTCTTTCGGGAAAGCATTGGTCTCGAAAGCTGCAAGATCGCTGAGGGCCTCGAAGTTCGCCACAGGCGCCCACCGTCCCTCGCTCCTTACTTCAATGCTTCTTCCTGCCTGGAAGGCCTGAAGGACCTCATAAGCCCGAGCTTTGTAGTTCTTGTCTACATTATAGCTGTCCCCTTTGTCGTAGAACTTGAGCAGCTTCCACTGAGGTTCGGAAAGGATCGTATTTTGATTGTCCACTTCCAGGGCATAAAGCTCGTGGAGATCCGTCGTTGACCAGGCTTTCACCCGTCGGCCATTGGACTCGATCTCCAGGGGTTCCCGACCTTCCAGTGCCTGGAGTGCGGCAAAGGGGCCTGCCTTCCTGCCGCCCACGGAAACGGCGCCTGATCCCGCAAAATGACGGAGTGCCGTGAATTCTCTGTCAGGAAGAATGGTGTTGATTCCATCCCCTTCCAGGGCATTGAGTTTCTGGACATCTTCCAGGCTCGCAACAACGACCCCAGGGTTGTCGCCTACCCTAACCGTAACCGGCTTACGATCCTTGCAAAGCTGCTGGATCACCTCATAGGCATCAAGCCTTTTCTCGCCGAAGGTTGTTTTTTGATAAAAACCGTCATCCTGGTCTTTCCCTTTTTCAAGGAAGCGCAAGGCCTGGGCCTGCTCCTTCGGGATGATGGGATTTGGCGCCTGACCTCTGACAGTATCCAGCTCCTGTAGATTCCGGAAGCTGCTGACTTCATCATAATCCTGATCCACGGAGCTTGGGACCAGGATGCCCTTGCCCTCGAGGATGCGGTTATAGGCCTCATCGGCGGTGATCCTGGATTTGCGAAGAACGCCGCTCACGTATAGTCCGACCTGCTTCTCCAGGTAGTCAAGGGCGGCCTTCGCCTGTTCTTTCTTATAGGGATGCTCCTGCTGAGCGATGAGCCAGTCGTGAAGTTCCGTTACATCCTTGAGTGTATGGATCTTGAGCTTGCTCTCCTGGTCATAGTGGACGGTTATTTCCGGATTCTTGTCTCCTGTCAGCTCTTTGTAAGCCTGGTAACTGTCGAGCTTCTTCTCCCGGATTCCCAGGGAAGTGATGAAAAAGCCGTCATCGGAATCCACTCCCTTTTCCAGGTGCTGAACTGCGGCGATTTCGCGAGGTGTCAGGTTGGGTTTTCTCCCTTCCCCTTCAAGGGTGTCCAGGGTCTGGAGATCTTTCAATGTTTCCAGCTTGTCGAACT
The DNA here is from genome assembly GCA_016183865.1 of Armatimonadota bacterium. Lineage (GTDB taxonomy): Bacteria > Vulcanimicrobiota > JACPDT01 > JACPDT01 > JACPDT01 > JACPDT01. The sequence goes on from JACPDT010000300.1 coordinate 2,692, forward strand.
CACCGTTCTCGTTCTTGCGCAACACGGTTTCCCCTTGCTTGAGCCGCTTCATGGCTTCATCCGGGGGAATTTCCTTCTTGAAGAGATGGATTTGTTCCCGATAGAGATTCCCGTGTGCCTTGAAGTAGCTCAAAGCCTGTGTCGTATCCTTGTCCGTCCACTCCCTCTGAAAGGACAATACATCCGGATCCTGGCGGTTGGCGTCTTCTGCCTTCTTCTTCCCTTCCGTTGAAGCCGTGTTCAGAATGTGGTGGAATTGAATCGGTCCTGTTTCCATGGGACATTCTCCCCTTTCCTCGGTGTCTTGGCTTCAGTATACATCAAGAGGCAGTGACAATCGAGTACCAGGGAGGATCCAATCAAAAACATGATTTCAGTGGTTTTTCAGTGCAAAATGATATTCTTTTGATACTTGCGAGGTACAAATCGGGTAGCAGCATGGTTCCGTCATGTCCCGGTCATGAAGCGGTTATGAAGATATCATAATAAATTGTGATAATCCCGGAAACCAGGGATAATCCAGAAGGAGGAAACCACATGGTGGAGGAAAGGATTTTTTCACGGTCCGGACGCATTTCAGCCGAGCAGCGGATGGCCTTTGCCCTGGCCAGGTATGACAGCTTCTCACAGGAACAGGCTCATCGCGATCCTTTGACCCGGGTATACCATGCCGAGTATTTCAGAAAACGGTTTACCCATGAGTTGAGAAAAGCAAATCATTGCGAAAAGGACCTCTCCGTCCTGGTAATGAATCTGGACAACCTCCATGATTCCAGATCTCTCTTTGGGCCAAGATTCACGGGCAAAGCCCTCGCTGCGGCGGCGACCGCCATCCTGGAAAGCATAAGACCCGGTGATGCCGCGGCAAGACTCGGAGAGGAGGAATTCGTCGTCCTCTTCCCTGAAACAGAGATCGAAGGCGCGTGCGTGGCGGCAGAGAGAATTCGAGCAAGAATAGCACGAAAATCGCTTCATCTTCTGAACACTGAGTTGCGGGCAAGCGCGGGTGTCTCTCACTTCCCCAGCCACGCCATGACGGAAGAGGGTTTGTTGAATGCGGCGAAGCGGGCATTGTACATGGCCAAAAAGAACGGTGAGAACCAGACGGCCGTATTTAATCCAGACCCGGGCGCCAAACCGAAGGTGCTGCTCTTTTACTTGTGATCGAGTACAGTTCAGGACTCCGGGCCGAAGATCAACCGCGGTGACCGGATGTTTACGATCCCGAAGGGAACCCTGCGAGGCCGCCGAGGACTACAGGCTCGTGGACAGCTTTGCCGCCGATAAGGAAAGCCGCGTCTGCGAAGTGAGCCGGTTCGTGGCAATGAGTCACCCCACACAGGTCCAGCGGCTACCAGAGTCTCCACCGTGTCACCCTTTTTGGCGGCTTGCCGTCTTGCTTGTGAGGCTGCTCCTGCGCCGGCACGGACGGTAAGATCTTCCAAGAGCCGGAAGCTTCGTCCCAGCGGGCATCCATGTATTTACGGGCATCCTCGGAGTAAAACGAAAGGGAGGAGAAATCCACATCTTCCATATCGAACCACCGTGGTTCCTCGGGCGCCAGGGGGCCGCCGAGGCCGAACGAAAATGTCTCTCCCCTGATGTCGAGAATGTAGCCCTCGAAGTGCAGGCCGCTGACAGTCTCAAAGGCAACCCTGAATCCCATCTCGGAAAACTCTTTGAATACGAGCGCCTTAGTCTTCACGTTTCATCGCCGGTACCTCTGCGCCCAAACTCAAGCGGGCGCCGTTTCTTTCGTGTGGGATATTCGAAAGTAGGCGGCAGGGTCCTTCAATGAGCCCTCCCTGTCCCCCGCAAGGAGCAAATCCCCCTGAGATTCTGGGAAGGACCCCCTGATTTTACGGAGAATCCCATCTGACCCCAAAACTGAAAAATTGCGTACTTCGGCACACAGATCTGTCTGATACTGCAAAAAAGAACTCCAAGAAGGTGTGGTAAACAGATCTCGATAATTCCGCAAGGCAGAGCTTCCCTCCAGAAGAATCCCTGGATGCGCGCTCACAGTATAGTAATCGGCTCATTGAGTGGTTTTCTTCAAGACCCTGGACTGAATGACGAATTGGTTCATTTGTCTCGGAATTTCTGTAGTGGATCGCTGAGGTCCTCGTGTGGTTGTCGGTTATCAGCCCCACCTCTTCGTAAATAAACTCCATTTCAATAATCGGGAAGTCGTGGATTCGCTCCGAAAGCGTTAAGAAGCTCTTTCCTGAAGGAGGTTTCTGTGGTATACTGTTGTTATCTCACTTGAATTGAGGCGGCAATGTCAGATTCGGCTTTGGGCATCACTAAAAACGTGGTGTGCAAAAGTGGGGGCGAGGTGAATGAAATGAAAGAATCCGAGCTTTTGAGCAGAATAGAGGTCAACCCTGAGATTTTCGGCGGGAAACCTCTTATTCGCGGACTCAGGATTGCAGTTGAGCACGTTCTTGGCATGCTGGCGGCAGGCGATGCGCCCGAGAAAATTCTGCGTGAGTACTCATTTCTGCAGGCAGATGATATTCAAGCTTGTTTGCTCTTTGCGCATCGCTCAATTCAAGGGGAGCGCGTGTATGAGCGCATATCCGTGAAGAAAGCCTCATGAAATTCCTGCTCGATGCATGTGTCTCGTCGAAATCGTTGCGAGACAGGCTGAAATCGCTGGGACACGACGTTAGTTCAGCTCTCGAAATTGACCCTCGAGCCACTGACAAGTTTTTGATGGAGCTGGCCAGGTCCGAGGAGCGTGTTATTCTCACAGAAGATAAGGACTTCGGAGAACTCGTCTTTCTGAAGAAGCTTCGCATCCGGGGATCGTACGATTCCTCGAAATGACGGTTGATGACCAGGTAACTGCAATCTGTGAGCTTATAGACACACGCGCTGAGGATCTTCGGGATCGGGCAATCATTGTAGTAAGTCGGAATCGAATTCGTGTCCGGCGATCAGAGGATGTAGATTCCGCGATAGGATTGACCCTCTTTTCCCATTATCTGTGACCCACCTTTTTGCTCTCTGAGCGACTCTTGCCTCGGTGGTAATAGAGCTCGGATCTCAGGATTTCCATTTCCTCCTCCATGGTTTCTCGATCG
>JACPDT010000301.1 GCA_016183865.1 Armatimonadota bacterium
CCCTTTCGGACCGTTTCTCCCGCTTGAACAAGAATCTGCGAGTTATGGGCATATCGTGTTACAAAACCCTTTGAATGGTTTATTTCCACAAGGTTTCCGTAACCCTCGGCCCAGCCGGCAAAGGCGACAACCCCGGACTCAGCCGCGCAGACCTGATCCCCGAAAGGAGAAGCGATGTCAATTCCGGCGTGGAATCTGCCCCACCGCGGCCCGAAACGGGATGACAGGACACCCGCCACCGGGGTCCCGAATTCGGGCCATGGGGATTCTTCCTTGATTTCCCCTCCCCTTATGGGAGGGGCCAGGGGAGGGCCGCCGCGGGAGATGTCGAGTGAGGGGGCGCCTCCCGTCCGCGCCAAAGCCACGGACCGAACGGATATGATGGTGATCTTTCCATCGCGGGCGAATGTCTTCACGGTGTTTTGGTGATCCTGGACAAGAGTTCCCTGGGGCGGGCGCCCTTTCCGCACAATGAGAATGACCCGATCAGGGACCAGGCTTCCCGGGCGCAGGCTGTTGAGTTTCAGAATAGTCGAAGGGGAGGCCCCGAATTTTTCGGCCACTGAATACACCGTGTCCCCAGGCTTCACACGATAAGAGAAGATGGTTTCCTGGCCGTAACAGACGCTCCCGCTCTGCACCTCGCACAGCAAAAAAAAGAGGATCGCCATGGCGTAACGCATTACAGAGAGCGAGATTCTCTACAATGCAGAAAGAATCCTCCGTGTCATTTCTAGACAAGGCCGTGGGCCCTCCAGGTTGTCAAAAGAAACTCCCAGAAACGTCGTTTCCGGCCCAGGTGCGGCAGAATTCCTTCCCAATGTATGAGAATTTCCTCAACAGTCTATGAGGATTCAGGGCCACGCACAGATTCTGCTCTCCAAGACTGGAGCGCACTTTGGGTGCAGTCGAAGCTGCATTGCGCAGAGGTAGCTTAGCCCAGATTGGCCAGGAGATTTGCGAGATACCGGTAGATGGACGGATCGCTCTGGGCAAGTGTGTTTCGTGAGCCCGCATCCTTCAGGAACATGGTGACTGCTTCCGCGAAATACTCCCTCACATTGTTTCTGGCATAGCTGCTCCAGGTCTGGGAGGGATAGCCCGAGAGGTAGCCTGAAAACATGTTCTGGAGGCTCTGGTCCACATCGGTGAGCTGGAGGGGTTGGCCGCCCCATGAGTTGTAGCCGTTGTCGGGGACAAGAAGATCGTCCAGAACGTGTCCACTTTCGTGCATGATGATATCAGGCACGAGGTAGTCGTTCCTCAGGACCAGGGTCTTGGATATGTTATCATAGTATCCCCCCGCAAAAGAACCCCCGGCCAGCGTGGGAAAACTCTGGTAACCGCCTGGCAAACCTGTGGACGGCACATTCCATGGGTCCACAACGGCGAAGCGGACCCCTTCGTTCTGCATCATCTGGAGCAATTGAGAAGGCAAAGCCTGAAGCCCCTGGGACAGAGCGCCATATTCCTGCTGATTCAAGCTGCGGGCCGAGCCGTCAGGCTGCAAGGTATAAGAGTTGCTGTAAGGAAAAGCGCCTTGCGGGGAATATCCTCCGGTGATCTGAGTCAATGAGGGAAGCATCTCTAGAAACGGATTATCCAGCCCGTTCGTGCCCTGGGAGTTGTTAAGGCTGGCCGGGTATGACGCGGAAAACCCGTCATATCCCATCGGCTGCTGGTAAAAGTTGTCAGGAGAAGGGAACATAGTGGCATAGGAGTACGGGTTCATCGTCCCTCCATACGCCCCCCCATATGGGTTGCCCCACGAGCCATAAGGATCCTGCCCATAAGGATTGCCGGGAGCGCCGTAGGGATTATAGCCGTAAGGGTCGCTGAAGGAACCATAGGGATTGGCGCCATAGGGGTTGTTGTAAGAATTCAGAAAATTGGCGCCATACACATTCGATTTGGCGATGTTGGCCAGAAGAGCGGCTGTTGTGTCAAAACCGCCGAATCCCATATACGATGGATCAGTAAAGACGCTAAAGGAAGACCCGAAAGGATCGGCAGCCCCAATCCCACCCAGGGGTTCTATGAGATTTGTTGGATACTGATACATCCGCCACCCCCATAATAAAACGTTGATTACTTGTTTTATCCCTGGGAAGCCGAGTTTGTCAAGGGATGAGGCTGTTAAACTTTTGTAACCCCTATTGCCTGGATGTTACGGACTATGTTGAGAAGGGGAAAAACTCCGTCGGAGTAGAAGAAACGAGGATGGAATTCCAGGCGCACAACGCCGAAAACAGAGATATTTTTTTTGGCTCAACCCTGTCAGGCGAATCATGCAGGGGGATCCTCGTGGGGATCCCCTATGAGGGCAGGGTGAACAGCCGAAAAGGAGCGAATCTGGGTCCCCAGGGCATACGAGAAGGCTCTCAGTGCATGGAATCCTTTTCATTGCAGGCCCGAAAGGACCTTTTCCAGTTTGGCCTCCAGGATCTGGGGGACTTGTCCCTGAGCCCAGGTGACCCCCAAAGCGTGCTCACCGGAGTGGAAGGAGACGTTCGAGCCCTTGTTGACCGCCACTCTCAGTCATCGCCGCCCCAGAAACTCGTTTTTCTCGGCGGAGACCATTGTGTCACACTTCCCGTCGTTCGCGCCATCCATTCACGGTATTCTGACTTGAACCTCGTTCACCTGGATGCCCATTTTGATCTGCAAGATCATTATTTGGAAGAATCCTTTTCCCACGCGGGTGTGATCAGGCGGATCAGTGAATTTCTACCGCCCGGAAGGATTCACCAGTTTGGAATCAGAGCCGGTACGGAAGAGGAGGTGCGCTTTTTCCAGAAGCACGGGTCGGTTTTCTCCGATCCAGGCACGGCCTTCGAGGAAGCTCTCGCCGCCCTCGTGGATCGCCTCCAGGGGTGTCCCGTTTATGTAACCATAGACATTGATGTCCTGGATCCCAGCGCAGCTCCGGGCACAGGAAACCCGGAAATCTGCGGTCTCACCGTTTCAGAGCTCGTGGAAGGACTCCTGGCCCTTTCGCCCCTCCAAATCGCGGGCTTCGATCTCGTGGAAGTCTCTCCACCCTTAGACCCGAGCGGGCGGACCGCCATCACCGCCGCTCAAATCATCAGGGAATGCGTACTCCACTGGTGGGGTTGACCTGATGACACGGATGTTCCTCCGGAGACTTACCGGATGTTCGTCTCGCCGGACGGAAAACTCTATCAAATCCCCTGGAAATGCAATCCCATGACGGAGTTTTTCATTCCCTTTTTGCAGTTTGCACCCACGAATCAGTCTTCAGGTTGCAAAGGGTTTCCATGTCGCCCGGCAGAATATCCACCCAACACACGATCTTCAAGAAATGCAACATAATACCTGAAAGTAAGGCCAACCAGGGAGGTGCTTGAAGCTCCCTGAAGCTGGACTACAGGTGGCAATTGAGAGGGTTCGTGAAATGGCGAAAATCAGAGATGCATTTTAAGATAATAGGGAAGATTCGGAGAATTGAAACTATTGCGACAGGACATGGGGTAAGGAACCTGAATCGCCTCAACAAGGTATATGGCAGGGCAAACTGGAGAAAGCTGAAGGGCATCGGTCGCGTAGAACTAGAGGATGGCGCTATTCTTGAGGCGGAGCTACATTGGTACGATGGGCACGGTGTTGGAAAAAGAGAGCTGAAAATTAAGAGGTATCTGTAAGGAGTGTTTATGAAAAGACATTTTGTGATATGTGTTGACAATCGTGGCTATGAATCGTCACTGGAAATCAGAAAATTATACGAAGTGTTGATCGACAGGGCCGCTGAAGAACATCATCAAGTAAGAGTGATTGATGAGTCGGGTGAGGATTATCTATATCCAGACAAGTTCTTTGCCCCTGTGCGGCTGCCACAAGTCACAAAAGAGAAACTGAATTTGACAGCGGCGTGAAATAATCAATCCACGGAGCCGGCGAGCCCACAGGAAAATACTTCTTCGTCTAACCACGCCTCAATCGAAACGCTCCTGTGTCCGAAGAAGCATGCGAATTTTCCCCTCTTGGGAACAAAGCATTTGAGGTTGTTCTCAAGGTCCCCCTTCAAGCGTTCTTTGGTATCCTCGTGACCAATCTTGGATTTTCGGATGGACGAAGGCTTCCCATGACCCGTGACACCCGGAAACCATAATCTTCGGCAAGCTCACCAGCTTCCGCGAACCGAAGATCGTTCGGAGATATCGGTCATTCCCACGACCGGATCTGATACCCCATGGCCCGGTAACCGCGCTGGCGTTTGTCCCACATCCGGGCAAGCTGCGGCAGCTCGTGCTCGACGTAATCGTAGATGCGCACGTCCTGCTTATCGGCATGTCCCCGGTGCAAACGTCCCGCGTATTGCTGTAGGGTTCCCTTCCAGGAAATCGGCATTGCCAGTACCAGGGTGTCGAGGGGGGGATGATCAAAACCCTCGCCGATGAGGCGGCCGGTGGCAAGCAACATCCGTGGAGCGAAATCATCCAGTTCGGCGAGCTCTGAAAGGATAGTTGTGCGCTGTTTTCTCGATAACCGGCCGTGCAGGACAAAACAGTGTTTGATTTCATCCCCAAGGACTTCACGCAGCAGGTCCAGGTGCTCGGTCCGTTCAGTCAGAACCAAGACTTTCCGGCCCTCCTGGTATGCCGTCAAAATATCTTGCGCGACGCGCCGGGTGCGGTTGTTGTCTTTGGCGAGGATACGAAACACATCCTGGATACTGGACTCCTGCGGGATCTCCGGCGCAGGCAGGCTTTGCGGCCATACCTCCAGTTGAACAGGGGAGCTTTCCGGCCATGCAGCGCTGTGCCGGATCGGGCCGCACTGCATGAAGATGATCGGTTGGTGACCGTCGCGCCGAATCGGGGTTGCAGTCAGGCCGACTACGTACTTGGCCTTGGCCTGTTTGAGGATTGCCTCGAAGGAAAAAGCCGAGATGTGATGGCATTCATCAACAATGATCTGGCCGTATCCATCGAGCAGTTCCGAAAGCTCCTCGCGCCGTGATAGAGACTGCATAACCGCGATATCTATCTTGCCACTCGGTTTCTTCTTGCCGCCGCCGATCACACCCAGCGTTCCCTTAGATAGATCGAGAAAGGTCGTCAACTGTTCCTGCCATTGCCGGAGCAGTTCAGTGCGGTGCACCAGAATCAGAGTGCTTGCCTTGCGCCGAGCAATGAGCGCGGCGGCGAGCACCGTTTTGCCGAATGCGGGCGGTGCGCATAGGATTCCCACCTCCTGCTTCAGCATTGCCCTGACAGCCGCCTTCTGATCGGGGCGCAATTCCCCTGTGAACTTCACGTTCACCTTGCACCCCATTACCTGTTCATCCTGAATTTCGGTCCTGATGTCGTTCTGTTTCAACAGATCCAACACCGCCTCCAGGCATCCCCGGGGCAGGCCGATGTGTTGCGGGAAGTTCTCTGCACAGCCGATGATGCGCGGCTTGTTCCAGACCGGCAGTCGCATAGCCTGAGCCTTGTAGAATTCCGGGTTTTGAAAGGCAGCCAGACGGATCAGGCGGTTTGCCAGCGGCTGGGGCAGATCGGCTTTGGCGATGAAAATCTGATTGCTCCGCACCAGTGTCAGAAATTCCGGCAGCGGGCCGAATATCCGGTTTGAGGCTGGCTCCGGCCGTTTCCACGGCTCATGCTCGTCCTCTCCCGAGACAAAGGCCACATCGAGTGGGTGTCTGGCGCCTGTGGCCCGCAGAATGGCGCTCTCCAGTTCAAACCGAGGTATGGGTCTGAGCGACGCCAGAAAACCCCACTGGTCCGGATGCGGGATGAAGTTTTCATCAACAAGAAGGCTGCGCCCTTGCTCACGGGGCTGCTTCTGCAAAGGAAGGGCGATCAGATTGCCGAACCCGCCCTTGGGCAGAGTGTCCTGATTGGGAAAAAATCGGTCGTAGCTGGACAGGGAAAGCTGCCGGGTGCGGTCACAGGTGTAACTGATCAGAGCCGCGCCGAGTTGCCGCGCCTCACGGGCTGGAACCACGTCGGCAAAAAAAATCCAGACATGCGCCCCCTTTCCTGAACGGGAGATCTCTAATGCAGCAGGGGCATCCAATTCCAGGCAGGACTTCATGAAGGTCCGGGCATCCTCGCGCCAGTCGGCTTCGTCGAAGTCCACTGCAAGAAAAAAACACGTGTCGTCCGAAAGGAGCGGATACACGCCCACCGTATGCTTTCCTGAAAGGTGATCGTAAATTACCTGATCCGTGACCGGCAGCAGGAGACGCTGATCGCAGTCGCCACACTTGACCTTTGGCTTTTTACAGATGCCGGGCCGCCACTCGTTGCCGCAAGCCGGAGAATAGCCTGTCTTGCCCTTGGCGGATTCCCATCGCAGCGGGTACGCATCCGGGCGACCTCGAAACAGACGGCGGAAGAGTGAAACTTTTTCCGCAGGTTCCATATGTCGGTGCTGCTTTTCGCAGGGATAGTGTGCAGGCGTTTCGTGAAGAATAGTTGGAGGATGAGCCGGTTCCCAGGGGATGCCGTGCTTTTCCAGCAAGGTCACCAGGCGGGCGTTTTCAGCCAGCAAGCGTTCGCACTTCTCGCAGGCCTTGCCGTCCGTAGCGGCGTCACTTTTCATGCCAGATTCCAGCTTTCACGAGCCGTTGCACAAGCGCCTTGCGTCGCATATGCCCGGCCATGAACCGTTTCAATTCCTGACTGAAAGCATCCGGGCTCGCGTGAAGGGCATAGGCCTCGGAGATATCCACCAAAGTGCGGCAGGCATCTTCGTAGGCCAGGCCATAACCCCGCGCGACGTGGCACTGAACCACTTTCCAAGCTTTTGGGAAATCCTTGGCCAGGGTGGCAAGGTAGGCCTCGCGCTCCTTGCGGCGCTTGGTATTGAGTCGTTCCTGCTCGCGCTTCCCCCGTTCGAGGCGTCTATTCTCTGCCGTTTCCGTATTCTTTCTCAGTTCTTCCACCGAACGCCGGAGCGCATGTTCACTGTTGCCTCTCACGCCGCGCAACCATGCCGAAAACCGGTTCTTCAGCGTCCTTTCAGCCTTCAGGCCCTGACCTTCCAGGAGTTGTTTCATGAACGCAAGCACTTCAACACGCGGCAACTCGTCGAGCCAGTCATTTATCTCTTTCTGAGAGGTCTTTTCCGCCTGTAGTGCCGGGCTGCCAATACCGGCGCCCGCCAACAAGTCCTCGTCCACCTCCAGAAACTCCGCAAGCGCCTGTTGCGCCGCGGTCAGGCTCCCCATGCCTGCTACCGGTAAAGGCTCCAAATCGTCGTCATCCACCATCTCTCTGGTCACGGCAGCCAGCCAACCGACATAAAGGCTTCTGATGTCCCCGCGCAACAACTCCTCACGCACCGGGGCAAGGCGCGCCATCCAGCCCCGACCGTCCTCCAGACCGAAGCGATCGTAATTCTCTGACTCGTCCAGACTCCAGGTGATCACCCAGTGCGTCTCTGTGGCTTCGAACTCAAGAACGCAATCAACCGCCATTGCCTCGGCTGTTTTTTTCGGTATCGCCTCGATCGGCAGACGTACCATAAAAATGGCCGTCATCCAGTTGGCGACATAGACATGAGCATCGAAGAACCGCCTCATAAGATCATGCGGGTTCCCCTTAAAATCGCCCCAATGGTATTCGTTGGTGAAACTTACGGGCGTGATGTGGGCCCGGGTGGAAAGGGCCCGCAGCGCAGATATCTCTTTCGCGGTGAGGGGCCTGTCTATGGCGAGAAATTCGTAATATTGGTACTCACTCATGGTGTTTGACCTTTCGACATTTCCTGACCGCGGCTTCATATCGGACGCGGACTGCTCCGCGCAACGCCGCCAGGGGCTCACTTCGGTCACTTAAGGAATATTGACGCGCTATTCACAAGCACTTCCTGACCGGAATTGAGATCTTTTACCCGAATATTTTCCACGTGGTATGTCCCGGAAGGATCTCCGGGGTCGAATTTGGAGAAGATGTGTGCTACAGGGACACCCGCGTGCCGCGAAATGCTGAGAGGCTGACTCAACGTCTGGGGTTTCCCCACAGGAGCTTTGAAATTTGCCGTTATCAACAACTGCTCCCTGCCTTCCTTGTCTCGTTTGACGCCATCCAGGATAATCAAGAAGTAGTACGTTTCGCCCCTTCGTGCATTTGAAATAGCTTCCAGAGGGCCTTGCAGGGAACGCGACCATCCCGATGCCGTGACACAAAGCTTTTGGGATCGAATCTTCAATTCGCCGAGAAGCTTCCGAACTTGAACCGAGCCAATAGGGGTGTTGTAGACCTTGTTTATGTCCATAGGGGAAGATTCCTTCTCGACAGATTGAACCAGGATCCCTTCCTGAAATTCTTTAAGAAAGGATGGATTTCCGCGGACATATTCCCGCGCCAACTCCACAGCTTCCTCGCGAAGGCCAGACGTATCTCCAAGCTTCTTGTTTGTGACGTATTTGACCACAATGCATTTCTTGCCGGTCCTGAAGATCAAAGGATTTACCGTTAGAATCTTGTATGTGTGCCCACTTGCAGTCAGAAGAGTCGTTGAAGAGGCGACGGCTGGGACTTTGCCACAGACAGTGAAGATCAGGAGCGCAAGAATAGCCAATAGAAACGGTGCGTTGAATCGTCGCTGCGAGAAGCCTTCATTGTTTCCGAACAGCATGTCATTCTCCCCTTTCACGAAGCTCAGGCATAGCGTTCATCTTAGTCACGCATGCAGTTCCTCTTATGCTTGATTTGGCCACAGATATTCAATTTTTCCTCTGTTCGAATTCTGCAAGAAATTGGGCAGTTCCTTGCAGGGTTTTGTAGGATTCAGAGGCCTGTTTTGTGGGTATGAGCGCAGAATTCCTACGGCCTGTTTCCTCAGGGTTCACACGTACTCGTATTCGGGGTCCGCAGGTCTTTGCACCAGACATCCCGGGAGGTTCTCGGATCCACGAAATCCAGTTCGCAGGATTCGGATGCTTTTGCTCTGCAGCCTCAGCGACAGTGACAAGTCTGTGCAAGTCCACAAGAAATTAACATTTTTCTCGTGGAATAGTTCTGTCAAATCTGTTATCATTGCTACTATCAGGTTCGGGCCACACTAATGCACATAGAGGGTCATGGACCAGCGTATTTTTTTTGCTCAGAAAGGAAAAAGGTTGTCATCGTGACCCGGATATTCTTCCTTTTTGCGCTCATCGTTTTTCTGTTTCCTGGCTGCCGCTCCCGGCCGGATCAAGCAGCCGGGCCGACCCGAATCTCGGTGTGGACTTCCAACAACCCCTTTGAGCTGGAATGGACCCGGCAAGTGCTGGACCGCTGGCGCCGGATTCACCCTGAAATTCAGGTCACCTCTCAGCCCATTCCTGAAGGGCGCTCCTCTGAGGAAATCCTGATGGCGGCGGTGGTGGCCCGAACAACGCCCGACATATTCCTGAACCTCTCACCGGCTATTGTCGAAAAACTCCGACTGGCGGGAGCGCTTCAGCCTGTGAGCTCCTTTGAGACCCTTGACTCATTTCTGCGAAAAAGACTGCCTCCGGAGTCTTACCGGACGTTCGTCTCGCCGGACGGAAAACTCTATCAAATCCCCTGGAAATGCAATCCCATTATGACCTATTACAACAAACGAATCTTTCGAGAGCTGGGCCTGGCGCCCCCCAGGACCTATTCCGAGTGGTTTCGGTGCGCAAGGGCGGTGAGGGAATCGAAGCAGGATCACTGGATGATCAGTCTGAACAGCTCCTCCATCTGGTGGCAGCGATTTTTCGACCTCTATCCACTCTATATCGCCGCATCAGGCGGGCGTATGCTGCTTGATTCGGAAGGCAAGCCGGCATTCAGGAACAGTGACTTCGCCGCTGTGCTGGAGTTTTTGAGAGCTAACTTTGAGCGTCAGTACACGCCCCTGGAGGAAACGCCTGGCGATTCCTTCATCCGGCAAAAAGTAGCCGTTCGGTTTACAGGGCCCTGGATCATCTCCGCCATTGAGGAAGCCGCCCAGAAAGATTTTGAATACGATGTAGCTCCACTGCCGGCGCCGGACCACTATCCGGACAATTTGCCTGTGTACACCTTCGGAGATCCCAAGAATATCGGGATCTTTGCAACCACCCGATCGCCCGGCGAATGTGCACAGTTTGTCGAGTTCCTGTTAAACGAAGAAAACGACGCTCTCCTTGTCCAAATCTGTAGACAACTGGTCTATCGGGACGGCCTGGCGAAACTTCCGCGCTTCCAAGAGATTTTTCGCACGAATCCCATTCTGCGAAAATTCGCGGATCAGGTCCCCTATACCCGGAGTGTGGACCATTCCCTACACCTCATGGAGATTCTGGATGTGATTTCGGGAGACTATGTGGATGCGGTCATTCGCAGGAAACGGACGATACCCGATGCACTGGTGCAGGCGGAGAGGAACGTCCGTCTGCTTCTGAGCGATGATTGAGGAGGTTTGCTGAAAGATGAAACAGAGAGAAGAGCTCAAAGGGGTTCTCTATTGTCTGCCCTTTTTGCTTTCATTTCTGGTCTTTACAGTCTGGCCGCTTTTGTACTGTTTACACCTGGTATTCTACCGGTGGAACCTGGGCGGCGCACCGCATTTTGTGGGCCTGAAGTACATTTTTCGAATGTTTCAGGACGAAACCTATCTGCACGCCTGGCAAAACACGCTGGGTTTCGTCTTCCTCAATGTTCCCCTCCAGATCGTTCTGGGTCTCTGCCTCGCGGTGGCTCTGAACAAAAAAATTAAGGCCAGGGAGTGGTTTCGGGGGTGCTATTTCTTTCCGGTGATCATTTCCGGTTCGGTTACGACCATTCTGTGGCTATATCTTCTCAACCAGGAACAGGGCCTGGTCAACCAGTTTCTGAGCGGGTTTCTTCACCTGCCGCGCGTTCCCTGGCTGACAGGAGAATCGTTCGTCATCGCGTCTCTTGCGCTCCACGCAACCTGGAAAAATTTGGGACTCACGGTAGTACTTCTGTTGGCGGGCTTGCAGAGCATTCCCGGTTCCATCTATGAAGCGGCTGAGCTGGATGGGGCGAGGGGCTGGCTGCGATTCTGGAAAATCACGCTTCCCCTGTTGAATCCGGCATTTGTTATGGTCGTTCTTCTCTGCACTATGGGCGCCTTTTCCCTTTTTGTGGAACCTCTAGTGATGACAAACTTCGGAGGCCCGGGAGATGCCTCTATGTCCCTTTACCTCTATATTTACAAGAAATTTGCTTTCTGGGACATGAGTTATGCCGCGACTTTAGGCCTGGCGACAGCCGCTGGAGTCCTGCTGGTGGTGCGTCTCCAGAAGCGTCTCCTGGAGCAGGATGTCGGATGAAAGGAGCAATCGGATGAAAACAGCGACCTCGTGGTGGGTATATGCGGTCCTGGCATTAGGCGCCGCTACGTTCCTCTATCCCTTCCTCTGGATGCTTTCTGCAACCCTCAGACCCGCCCAGGAGATTTTTCAGATGAATCCGATCCCTTCCCGGTTCACTCTGGAATGGTATCAATTGATGCTGCAAAAAATCCCTGCCCTTCGAGGACTCTGGAACTCTTGCGTTGTCTCAACCGCTATCTCTGTTTCGCAGGTTCTCTTCGGGTCCGTGGTTGGGTATGGGCTGGCCAGGTTCCGTTTCAGGGCAAGGGAAGGGATCTTCAGCCTGGTTCTTTTCTCCATGATCATTCCAGGCCACCTGACCTTTATTCCCATGTATCTTCTCGTCAATCGTCTCGGCTGGCTGGACACGTATTGGGCGCTTGTCGTGCCCGGGATGGTGGGAGGATTCTCGATTTTCCTTTCCGCCAGTTCTTTCTCACCATTCCCCAGGACCTTGTGGATGCCGCCCGCATTGACGGACTTTCCGATCTCCGGATTCTGTTTTCGATCTTTTATCCTCTTTCAAAACCGGTTGTGATCACTGTGGCCCTTCTCTCTTTTCTGAATAGCTGGAATGATGTCTTCTGGCCCATTGTTGTCATCCGAACCTGGAAAATGATGACACTGCCCCAGATGATCACCCTCTTTCAGCTCGGCGGTCTGGCTGGAGGACAGGTAGCCGTGCAGTTGGCTTCCACTACCATCATGGTTCTTCCGCTGCTGGTAGCGTATCTTTTCCTTCAGCGATACTTCGTCGAGGGAATCGCCACAACGGGGTTAAAGGGATGAAAACCCTGACGCCGTGCATTGCTGCTGTCCTGCTTGTGCTTTTGACCCAATGGGGGTACTGTGCAGAAGCCACTCTCAATCTCCGGCATCTGCAGGATCTTGAGATTCGGCTGGAGACCCCTGGGGGAAAGACGTTTCGGGTGTGGGCGATCTATGGGGAACCGGATTCTGCAAAAGGCGCCGAAGCTCCATATCGGCACGTGGAGGCG
>JACPDT010000304.1 GCA_016183865.1 Armatimonadota bacterium
GATGGCAAAAAAAAATGCTGCCCCTTCCCGTCTCCTGAGGCGAGAGACCGGCAGGGGATTTTCCCTTCCCTCCGTCCTCATACTCATGGCCATTGCCCTCACTGCAGGGCTCGCGATCGCCGCCTCAGGAACGGTGACCCTGAATCTCAGCAACCGATATGCCCAGAGTCAAAAAGCCTTGCGTCTCGCGGAAGCCGCCGTCAACCAGGCGATCTACCGGCTTGAAGGAGACGCCGCCTGGGGAAACTCAGCGTCAGGGGAGCTTCAGGTGGACTTTGGGCCCACCAATGATTCCGAATATGCAAGAATCACTTTTGACAGGGGCACAGGGTCCCCCTATTCCTTGAACAATTTCGGCAATTCCTCGGCTGACTCGAGCGGTTGGGGAGGGAGGGTCATCCCTCCCAACACAGTCTGCCTTGTGGCCGTTGCCCACTTATGCCCTGGCGGCATCCGGCTATATCCGCTCAAGCACCCCCCTCATTGTGCAGGGCGTTGAGAACCTCCAGGCATATGTGGACGCACAGGAAGGAGCTCCCGATTCGGCAAAGGAACGGCCGGGAAATCTGGCGGCAAACAGCACGGATCCGGTGCGGGCGATCTTCCTTCCCACGGACAGCTATATCACAGGGAATACCAAGGCAACAGGGGGGATTCTGTATGAACCGCCGGTTACGGTAAAGGGAGGACTCAATCCCTACACCCCTGCTTCCGCCCTTCCCAAGGTGGATATCGCGAGCTTCAACCCCAAGATCCTGGAAGGGGTGGGAAATCTGTTGGGGGATGTCAACACCACGATTACCCTTGCAGACTCGACCTATTCGAAACTTCCTCCCCTGGATGGCGTGTATTATGCTCCAGGGGATCTGACCATTGACGGAGATCTTAATCTGGGCAACTCGGTTCTCTTTGTCGAGGGGAACCTCACTGTGACTGGGGCTGCCGTGGGGACGGGCGCCATATTCGTCATGAAGAATACGGGAATCCAGAAAGGCGCCACCCTGGCCGCGGGAAATCAGATCGCCCTTTTCGGAAAAGGAGATGTAACGCTTTCGGGCCAGAACAACATGTTTCAGGGAATGGTCTATACCGAAGGCCGGCTCACAGCGAAGCAAATGACGGTTGTCGGGGTTGTGGTCGCAAATGGAACCGAAGAAACCGGCAATATAGATCTCCAGGATTCAAAACTGGTCTATAACCAGGAAGCAGCCAAGATCAATCTCCAGCGCGCAGTCACCAACAACAACAATAACACAACCACAACCACAACCACCACTACCACTGCCGCTGGCGCCGGCAACAGCAATGCGCCAGGGCCTTGGGACCCGCTCGGAGGCGCTGAACTCCCTCCGGGAAGGTATGACTATTTCGCGTGGTCGCTGGATCCATACAATCCGGATATCGAAGATAATCAGCTAGTCGTTCCGGCAAAGGGGACGATGAC
Source organism: Armatimonadota bacterium (assembly GCA_016183865.1). Classification (GTDB taxonomy): domain Bacteria; phylum Vulcanimicrobiota; class JACPDT01; order JACPDT01; family JACPDT01; genus JACPDT01. Next base: position 1,445 of record JACPDT010000304.1, read on the forward strand.
GGCAGCGGATGCCCGCAGCAAGATTGACAAGAACATCATGACTGAGGCGGCCAAAGAAAAAAATCCCCCTGTTCCCGTCGGATCAAAAATTGCTATCCGTATCAGGGCGTATGACCTGAATGGGAACTTTATCGGGGAAAGGACGGTCAATTACAACCTGGGCGATTGGTATGAAGGGGCTGCGCCGACGACAGCAGGCGATGGGAACAGCGCGCCGACAACACCAGTCGCGGTCCAGGCCGCAAACCAGGCCACAGAGCAGGGTCCATACAGCAACCTTGATATTGTTAACCGGTTCATGACTCAGTACAACACATGGCGGGTTCTCATGTGGAAGGAGCACTGAGCGATTAGAGGCCAAGCTCCTCAATCTCCAACAGAACTTCCCCTGCCGACAGGTGGCGGTCTTCAGGCTTCTTGCTCAAGAGCTTCATCAGGGTGCGCTCCAGGGCGGGAGGAATGTCCTGCCTCCCTTCGCGAAGAGGCCTGGGGGCGTCCCGGGAATGCATCATGAGAAGCGCGATGGGGTCGGCTGCGGAAAAGGGAAGCTCTCCACGGATCAACTCATAGAAAACCAGGCCAAAGGAGTAAAGATCCGCTCGATGGTCCACCTTTCGGCTCTGAAACTGCTCGGGAGGAAGATAGGCAGGGGTTCCGAGTACGGCGCCAGTGGCGGTCAGAGCCGACCCGAGCACTCGCTTCCCGAGTCCGAAATCCGCGACTTTCACCTTACCCTTGCCGGTGAGCAAAATATTCTCAGGCTTCAGATCCCTGTGAATGATCCCTTTGCGGTGGGCATAATCGAGAGCCAGGAGGATCTCCCGGGCATATCGGGCTGCCTCGGCCAGGGCAAGTCCTCCCGGTAGTATCTTCTTTCTAAGGGATTCTCCCTCCACATACTCCATCACCAGATAAAGGAGCCCCCTTTCCTCCCCCCAATCATAGATGGAGACGATGTTCGGGTGCTGGAGGACCCGCATAATGTTCACTTCCCTGCGAAAACGCGGCACAAACTCTTCATCTTCGGAGACTGACGGGTCCAGGATCTTCACAGCAAAAGGATCGCTGCCGCCTCCTTCCGCCTTTCTCGCGAGATACACCGCAGCCATCCCTCCAACGCCGAGCTTTTCCTCCAAGAGGTACTCCCCCAGAATTCGCTGTTCCAAGCCCAAATGGGGGTGCATGGCAGTCTCCAGGTCCTCGACGGTTGCGGGAGGGGCGGGTGACGCACGCTTTTTTCGACGAAGGAGTACAAGTCCGAAATGAAGGAAAGCTGCGAAAAGGAGAATGAGGGCAGATGCCGCAAGGTGGACGGAAGACCCTGCTACCCGATCCAGCTTATAGGATTTTCCTGGAGATGGAAATTCGATGTACGGATATTTTCCGGAAAGAACATCACGGATTCGATCCGAGCTTGTTTCATGAATTCGCACCTGGCAATCTCTGATATAGCCTTTCTTTTTCCCTTCATAATTGAGCTTGAGATCCGCCCCCCGCCAGAGGAGATTGGCTTCCAGCGAGAAAGGGCCGGGACTGGGTCCCAGCACATCATACCTATCCCCCCTCCTTACTGCAATCATGACATCCGACGGCTCGGTCAGGACCCGAACCTGCACGCGCTCAGAGGGTCGAAAGAGATCCTCTTTGGCGGCTCCTCCGGAAGGGAAGACCTTAAACAGCAGCAAACGATAGAAGATGATTCGCCATATTAGACTGGAGTGCCTCACCCTGACATTATACCATGACTTGATACTCCGGAAAAGAGCCGTTTGGTGACCAGACCTCTGGTCCAGTTCTTTCGTGTGCTTCAATGTCTTTATGAAGCAGGTATCCCTCTGGTGAGGTGTTTTTGGGTCCTCGCTTCGCAGGAGACGAATCCTCGCCTGCGTACGCTCTACCTGAATCTGGAGGCTTCCCTGTCAAGAGGAGAGCCCCTCGCCGATTCGTGCCGAAAACACAAGGAATTCTTCTCACCGCTCCACACGGCATTGATGAAGGCAGGGGAGCATGGAGGGGTCTTGGGCGCGGTTCTGGAACGGCTGGCTCAGTACGAGGAACACAGTCAGAACCTGACCCGCAAGGTGAAGGCAGCCACGACTTATCCCCTATTCGCATTTGTCGTGTGCCTCGCGGTGGTATACTTCCTTTCCCAGGGGATTGTCGTCAACCTGGTGGGGCACCTGGAAGCAATGGGCGGACACCTTCCAATCACGACAGCCATTCTGCTTCAGTTCGTTCGAATCACCCGACACCCGGCGTTCCTGATCGCCCTTCCACTGGCATGCGCGGGCATCTACCTGTGGTGCAGGCGGTGGATCGGTCTTCCCGGACACCGCTACCTCTTGGACCTGCGGCTACTGAACCTCCCGCTTTTCGGCCCCATACTCCTCAAGCTTGCAGTCTCACGCTTCTGTCGGGTTCTGGCATTGCTATATGATGCCGGAGTCAACATCAGTGATGCCCTCGAGCTGGCCAGTGACAGCGCGGGAAATGAGGCGGTACGCAGAGGAGGAAGGGAGGTCGCGGCATTCCTCATTAAGGGGGAAACGGTTTCAGGCGCCTTCCGCTATGCAAGGATCTTTCCTTCCATCGTGATCAACATGATCTCAGTGGGAAGTGAGAGCGGCGATCTGCCGGAAATGGTGGGGAAAGCGGCCTCCGTCTACGAGCTGGAAGTGGAATCTGGTCTTTCCATTTACGTCCAGGCCGTCCAACCTCTCATGATCTTCTTCATCGGCGGACTGGTGGGTTTTGTGGCCCTGGCAACACTGGGGCCCCTCTTGCAGCTCCTGGAGAAGCTCTGAGAATATGCCGGGCCTGTGTCGAAGTAACAGAAAGGACAGGAATCTCGTCAATCACGGAAGATAATTCTGACGGTTGAGAGCTTTCATCGCTGCATCCCCTGATTCGTAGATTTTTCGTAACCGTTCAGGTAGTGTAAGAATCCCGCCTCTTCTATCTCGGGTTCTTGAATAGGATCAAACCCTCAATGTCTTTATAATGCCTTTGATTTCGAGTAACGAGTGGGAGTTTTCGCGCCAAAGCTGCGGCGGCAATGAGCGCATCCTCTTTTTCCAGGGCTGGCTGCCTGATGCGTAATTCCGAATAGATACTCGTAATTCGATCGTCAAGCGGAATAATACGATACCGTTTGAGAGTGTGCATAATAGCTCGGCGTTCCATCTCTTTGAGGCCTCCTTTGCAAAGGAGCTCCTTCTTTGTCACGACCGAGTAGTAGATCTCTACATCCCTGTTCTCAAAAAGGGCATGCAGACGCCCTGTGTTGAGATAATCAATGAACACATCCGTATCAATCAAGAGTTTGATTCTTGCCACTCGCGGATCTCGTTGAGAAAAGCTTCATCTGATTGTCTTCGGGACCCCTTGCGCAGTTCCCGCACGTAGGCTGCGCTGTCTTTCACACTTGCGTGACCGTGAGAATTAAACCGCTCGCGGACGATCTGTTCCAGGAGATTAACAGGGTAAATTCCTTGCTTCCGTGCTTCCTTAATGAGAGCATTCTTGAGACGGGGATCGAAAGACAAGGTCCACTTTTCCTTCCTCAAAGACGTCTTGGCCACAGGTAATCTCCTTCCACCTGATCTACGTATATTATACGTATAGATAGAGCGTCTGTCAAGGGCGCTATCCCTAAATTCTGGAGACCGAGGAATACCTGAGATTCCCTCGCCAGGCGCAAATGAAAGCGGCCGGGCGGCGTTGAAATTCAGTAAGCGTTCAGGGGGCATCTGTCCTGCGACCTGCCGGTCGCTGCCGAATACACCCGAAAATTCATCGCCCAGTGTGGCGCGAACCACGTCACTATTCCGCGTCGGAGTTATGCGATAGACCGCTGACCCCAGGGTCCCCTGTCATGCTCACTACGCATGCGAGAGTCTTTCCGTCAGGGCTCAGAGCGGGCTCCGATCCCTTGAGGAGCCTGACGGGCTTTACTCGCCAGTATATCCAGAATCTGTCCCGCACGCACGCCAGAGATGATGTGGACTTTTCAGATTGGGCGTTAGACAGCATGGGCCTGCACAGAAAAACCACCAGAAGCAGTACGGAGAGTGCGAGGACCGCTGCGAAGGCCTTCGCGCGTAATGTGCGGAGTCTGTTCCATTGCCATTTCTCCTTTTCCTGAGCTCGCGTTGTGCATAGACATCCGGTTACAGATGAGAATTCGTGAAGCTCGATTCCTATCCCCCCTGCCGATTCCCACCAGGGTGGGGATTTGTGGAGGGGTCACGAGCCTTCCCGCAGAGAATTCATGGGCCATGAAGCAAGCCCTGGTTGTTGTTTAAGGAGATATTTTTCAGGTCAAGCCCGGCGTTTTTGTCACTCTTGAAAAGGGAGGCAGGCCGGCAGGATGAAGGGGAACTCCTTTCCCTGCTCACCCCCATCTGTCTACCCTTTTGCCACCGCCCCCAGGGTCTCCCAAAAGCCGGGATAGGAAATCGCCACGCATTCCGCATCCCTGATGGTTGTGGAATCACCGGCAGCCAGGGCGGCAACCGAGAAAGCCATGGCCATTCTGTGGTCTCCTCTGGTTTCGCAAACAGCGCTCCTCAAAGGGGTGGGACCCGAAATTATCAGTCCGTCAGGAAGCTCCTCCAGCTCCGCGCCCATGTCCCGGAGCCCCTGAGCCAGGCAGGCCAGCCGATCGCTCTCCTTTGCACGCAACTCCCCGGCGCCCCGAATCTCTGTGACTCCCCGGGCCTGTGTCGCAGCTACCGCAAGGACAGGAATCTCGTCAATCATGGAAGGGACATCCGAGGGTTGCACTGCAATTCCTTGCAGCTCCTGGGAGGCAATCTCCAGGTCCGCGATGGGCTCCCCCTCCGATTTCAGAGGATTCACGGAAATGGAGGCCCCCATAGCAGAGAGAGCTTTCAGGAGACCCGTTCGCGTAGGATTCACACCCACTCCGGGAAGGCGAACGCGGGACCCGGGACAGATCAGAGCCGCAACGATCCAGAAGGCGGCGGAAGAAAAGTCCCCTGGAACGTTGATCGAGATCGGTGAAAGAGTGACGCCCGGTACCAGGGTGGTCAGGCTGTCCGAGCGATTGAGCCCACAGCCCATCCATTCCAGCATTAGCTCCGTGTGGTCTCTGGAAGGAGCAGGCGCCTCGATTATTGTTTCTCCCTCAGCGAACAATCCTGCGAGGAGAATGGCCGACTTCACCTGTGCGCTCGGTATGGGAAGAGTGTATGAGATGCCTTTCAGGGGAGCGCCGCAGATGGCGAGGGGAGGGTGCCTCCCCTCTTCCCTCCCCGTGACCTGCGCGCCCATCATTCGAAGAGGAGTGACGATGCGCGCCATTGGGCGGGAACGGAGAGAATCATCGCCGGTGAGAACGGAGAAAAAGTGTTGGCCGGAAAGGACTCCTGCAAGAAGGCGCATGGTTGTCCCTGAGTTCCCTGCATTCAGGACATCCGCCGGTTCTCTGAGTCCGTGGAGCCCAAGGCCTTGTACGTGATACCGCCCCTCTCCCCCAGCCCCTCCCTCCAGGGGAGGGGAGTCTGGAGAATCCTCATCCACCTGCACCCCCAAAGCCCTCATACAGGAAAGGGTGGAAAGGCAATCCTGTCCGCGTGAAGGATTCCGAATTTCCGAATCCCCCTCCGCCAGGGCGGACAGAATCAAGGCCCGGTGGGTGATGGACTTGTCGGGGGGAACGATGATTTCACCCACAACCTTCTTCCCGCCATGGCATTCAATGTTCACACTTCTTGCCTCCACCCAATAAGATACTCACGTCCTGCGGCCCCGAACGGCGTAGACAGTTACGGCCTCCGTCTTTCCTCTGGCCACTGTGGATTCAAGCTCCTCGATATCCAGCGTTTTCCTGAAATCTCCGAGGAGATCATACGTTTTCTGACTGATCAGGATCTTTGTGCCATATTGCTTGTTCAGACCTTCCAGGCGGGAGGCCAGGTTCACGGCATCTCCAAAATGGGCGAATTCCTTTCTGCCGAATGTGCCCACAGAAAACCCCACATCTCCGACAATCACAACCCCGCTGTTGACCCCGATCCCGACGCGGAAGGGTTCCACCCTGGCCTCTTCCCATGCCTTGCCTTTTGCATCAAAGGCCTCCTCGATCTCAATGGCGGCGAGTACCGCCTCTTGAGCGTGATCCGGATCAGGCAGGGGGGATCCGAAAACAGCCATGACCGCATCTCCAATATACTTGTCTATGGTCCCTTTGTGCTTCCAGACGATTTCCCCCACAGTCCGAAAGTACTCCTCATTCAATCTTGCGACAAGCTCCTTTGGTTTGAGCCTTTCCGACATGCCTGTGAAACCGCGAATATCGGTGAACAGAACCGTCACTTCCCGTTCCATTCCTTCCACAAAGCGACCCAAATCGCCGGTATGTTGAGAAAGGAGAATCTTGACCACATCTGGACTGATATAACGCTGAAAAACGGACAGAATTCTCTTTCGTTCTCTCTCCTCTCCGAGGTACCGGTAAGCGATCCCAACGACATACGATGAAATCATGGCTGTGAGAGGGACAGCCATGTTGTTCCATATGTGGTACTTCCCAAACAAATGGGAGCTGGCCAGCCAGAAAGAGCCGGTAAGGGCCAGGAAGGCGGAAATGCCCGCCCATTGGACGCGGAGGTAAGAAGCGGCCAGAATGGAGAGAAGGGCCAGGGAGAAGGTCAGGAAAGCATCTGTCCCCGAGCCGACAGGTCTCGGATAAGACATGTCCTTAAGGGTCTTGAAAGCATAGGCCATGACCTGGACTCCGGCCATTTGCCGATTCAGTGGTGTGGGAAAGTAATCGTGTCCACCCATGCTGGTATCGCCGATGAGGACGACCTTCCCCTTGAAGTCGCCCTCCCCGTTCAGCACCCTCCAATAGGAATGGGACTCATAGGGAAGGGTCGGTTTCTGATGGAAGTGGACAGGGAGCTTGGGCTCCTTCAAAACCGAGCCGAACTTGTCCTCAAACTTCTCCTCGGGCAGTCCCAGGTACTTCTGCCAGATTCGTGTCGCAAAATGATAATGAGTTTTTCCCTCCGCTTTGAACACAGGCTGGAAGAATCGAAGCTTCCCATCATCGTCCAGGTTCACATTAGGAAGCCCCCCTGCGCAGGCCGACAGCTCGGGAATCAGGGGATAGAGCACCCCTTTGTCTATATAGTAATCTGCGACCACGCGCTTGCTGCGGCGCACCGCCTCACCCAGCATGCGGTCATCCTCGGGGTCCTGACCGGGTGTGACGAAAAGGAGATCAAAGGCAATGACATCAGCTCCCTCCTTTGTAAGACGATCAATCAACCGGGCGTGAATCCGGCGGGGCCAGGGCCAGGATTTCTTGTAATGCCTGAGCACTTTGTCCTTGGATTCCTGGTCAATCTCAATGATGGCGATTTTGAAAGAGGGATCTTTTCCTGGCGAGACCTGTTCTTGTTGCCGCCAATCGTAAAACAGCCGCTCAAGAGGGGCAAGAATCGAGCCTTGAAGCAGAAACAGCGACACTGCAATGAATGTGGAAAGACCGAAAAGGAGGAGGAATTTCTTCAATCTTCCGCCTCCCCATCCAGGGCCGTCCGGGCCCTGAGGATCTGATCCTTGAGCCAGGAGACATCCCCTTTCTCAATGCGGGATGCGAATTGATGAAGATACTCCTCCAGCCTGCGGATGCCTGCCGCGATGTTGTCGCTGTTGGTGAGCAGGATATCAAGCGACATTTCCTCCGGGCTCCTGGCAAGACGGGTCGCGCTCCGAAATCCCGAAGAAGCCAGGGAGAAATCGGGATCTCCAGCCAGCCTGCCGGATAAGGCCAAATTGTAAAGAGCCAATGAAGTTACATAAGGAATGTGGCTGATGCGGGAAACGGCGCGGTCGTGGCAGGCGGCATCCATGATCACCGGAAGGGCGCCGATCCTCCGGACGATCTCCTCGATAAGGGCGACAGTGCCCGGAGAGGTGCGCTTGAGGGGGCAGAGAACAAAGGGCCGCCCTGTGAAGAGGCCGGCCTCGGCATTTTCCAGTCCACCAAGCTCCTTGCCCGCCATGGGATGTCCTCCCATGACCTGAACAGTCGGAGGCAATTCGTTCAAAGCCGACACTATTGCTTCTTTGGTGCTTCCCACATCTGTGACAACCGCCCCTTTTTCAAGAAATGGGCTGATTGCGGATAGGAGTGCCAGGATCTGTCTCGCAGGGGCGCAGAGTATGACGAGGTTCGCTCCCCTGACGCCTTCTTCCAGAGAAGTGGTCCCCACGTGGCAAGCCTGAAGGGAAACCGCCCTTTTCCACGACTCCTCCCTCCGGCCCACTCCGGTTATTCTGCGTATGCCGGTTTTCCGAAATGCCAGCCCCAGCGAGCCTCCAATGAGGCCGAGTCCCACAATGGTGACACGCAGCCCTGAGAGATCGCTTCTCACATTTTCTTTCCTATGGCAGCCGCCACTTTTTGAAGATCCTTCATGAGGGAAAGAAACCTCTCGGGCTTCAGGGACTGAGGCCCGTCGGAAAGGGCCTGGTCAGGCTGGGGATGCACCTCAATGATCAGTCCATCCGCCCCTGCAGCCACGGCGGCCCTGGATGCGGCGCTGACCAGGTCCCATTTTCCGGTCGCATGACTTGGGTCAACGATGATTGGAAGGTGGGAGAGTTGCTTCACCAGGGGAACAGCGGTGATGTCCAGGGTGTTTCGTGTATATTTCTCGAAGGTCCGAATGCCCCGTTCACACAGGATGACCTGCTGGTTTCCATTCGAAAGAATATACTCGGCGGACATGAGAAGCTCTTCCAGTGTGTTCATCATCCCCCTCTTGAGGAGAACGGGTTGATGACATTTTCCCAGCTCCGCCAGGAGGGAGAAATTCTGCATGTTGCGGGCGCCGACTTGAATGATATCCGTGAAAGAGGCCACCAGCTCGATATCGGATGCCGCCATGACTTCCGTCACGACCGGCAGCCCCGTCTCCTTTCTTGCCAGGGCCAGAAGCTCCAGGCCCCTCGAGCCCATGCCCTGGAAGCTGTATGGAGAAGTCCGAGGTTTGAAAGCTCCTCCCCGCAGGACCTTGGCGCCTGCCTCCTTCACGATCCTGGCAATGGCAAGGAGCTGCTCCTCACTTTCCACCGCACAAGGTCCGGCCATTACTACAACTTCATCGCCGCCGATGGCCACATTCCCAACCTTGACAACCGTGCTGCTCGGGCGGAATTCCTTGCTGGCCAGCTTGAAAGGCTGGAGGACCGGAATCGTCCTCTCGACCCCTTCCATGGGTTCAAAGACCTGGTCCATGGGAACCCGCCGATCATCGCCCACGACACCGATGATGGTTCGTTCTTCACCACTTGAGATATGGGGCTTGTAGCCCAGCTCCTCGATCTTCTTCAGCACGGCTCCAGTCTCTTTCACTGTTGCATTCTTACGCATGACTATAATCATCAAGTCGCTCCGCTCCATTTCAAATTGCAAGTTTCAAGGTCCGGCCTTAATGCCGACGTCTCCCGCAGGTATACATGAGCAGGCTGACCCATCCCTTCCTCCCAGTTTACATGCATCAGAACCCTTATGATCCGATCCATGCTGCCCGGAACCTCAATCTCCTGAGCGCAAAGAAGAGGGACTCCATTCCAACCCGGGCCCATTCCCCGCGTTGCTTCCGCGGGAAAGACGGCATTCAAGTCGGGTGTGGCCGTAAAAAAAATGCTCGCGATCCTGTCCGGGCTGATCTGATTCCGCAGAACCATTTCGGAAAGCAGCTCGGAAGTCGCTTCCAGAATGGCCGCCTTCTCGTTCAATCCGGCTCGAACTGCGCCCCGCAATCCTCGAATCATACTACTGCAAGACCCTAATCTCATCCAGGGCCTGCCTGAACCCGCCAAGAAATGTGCCGACCCGCTGGGGAAGATCCTTTTCCCGGGAGTGCTCCAGGATGAATCTGAGAAAGGCGCTTCCTATGATTACCCCATCCGCAGCCGAAGCCGCTTCCTGTGCCTGTTTGGGGGAGCTGATCCCGAAGCCCACGCAGATCGGGGACGATGTGTTCTTCCTGACTCGTCTGATGAACTCCGGAAGCTCCTGAGGCAGGCGTTCCCGGATGCCGGTCACTCCTGTCACCGAAACGAGGTAAAGGAAGCCTGAAGTCTTCTCTCCCAGTAGGCGGATGCGTTCAGGGGAGCTGGTTGGAGCGCAGAGATGCACCAGCCCAACGGAATGCTTCTCGCCTACCGCACGAAGATCCTCCGCCTCCTCGGGCGGGAGGTCAGGAACGATAAGTCCCCGAACTCCGTCCAGGGAAGCCCTGTGAACGAACTTATCGAGGCCGTATTGGAGGAGCGAATTGTAATAACCCATGAGAACAATGGGAATCCGGGTGTGCTCACTCAGGCGTCCAGCCAGGGCAAAGACATCCTTGAGCCGAACTCCGCGCTCCAGAGCCCATTGGGATGTTTGCTGAATCACGGCGCCATCCGCGATAGGGTCGGAGAAGGGAATGCCTATCTCGATGAGGTCTGCGCCTGCTTGTGCCATCTCCCGCAGAATGGAAAAACATGTCCCGTCATCGGGGAATCCTGCCGTCACATAAGGGATCAAGGCTCTTCTTCCCCGAATGCGCAAGCTCTCAAAATGCTCGTAAAGACTCCTATCCAGAGGCCACAGCCACCCTTCTTCTCTCCGACCGGGTGTCGGCCAGCTCCTCGATGAGCTGAACATCCTTGTCGCCGCGCCCTGAAAGACACACTATCAAAAGTCCCTTGTGTCCCATCTCCGGGGCCAGTTTCGCCGCATGAGCCACGGCATGGGCGCTCTCCAGGGCCGGAAGAATTCCCTCCTCCCGGGCCAGAAGGTGGAAACCGGAAAGGGCGGATTCATCGGTCTCGCTCACATAGCGCGCCCTGTTCGTGGCCAGAAGCTGGCTGTGCTCGGGACCCACTCCGGGATAATCCAGTCCTGCCGCTATCGAGTGGGTAGGCATTATCTGTCCTTCCTCATCCTGGAGCAAAAATGTCCTGGCGCCGTGCAACACTCCAGGTCTGCCGTGACAAAGTGTTGCGGCATGCTCCCCTGCCCCGGAGCTCCGGCCTCCCGCCTCGACGCCCACCAGGGCAACATCCGAATCGGCGATAAAGGCGGAAAAAATGCCTATGGCATTACTTCCGCCCCCTACGCATGCGACAACGGCATCAGGGAGCTTACCCTCATATTCCAGACACTGTTCCCTGGCTTCTTCTCCGATGACCTTTTGAAAATCCCTCACCATAAGGGGATAAGGGTGGGGACCCACTACGGAGCCTATGAGATAGTAGGTTTCTTCCACATGGGTCACCCAGTCGCGAATCGCCTCATTTATGGCATCCTTCAGGGTCCTGGTCCCCGAAGCAACAGGGACCACCTTGGCGCCCAGAAGCTCCATCCGAAAGACATTCACCCTCTGTCTCTCTATGTCCGTTTCTCCCATATAGATCGTGCAGTCAAGGCCGAAACGGGCGCAAACCGTGGCAGTGGCTACTCCATGCTGCCCTGCGCCTGTCTCGGCGATGATTCTCTTTTTACCCATTCTCCTTGCGAGCAGAATCTGGCCCAGACAATTGTTGAGCTTGTGGGATCCGGTGTGATTCAAGTCTTCCCGTTTGAGGTAGATTCGGGCGCCTTGGAGCTTGCGGGTCAGATTCCCTGCAAAGGAAAGAGGGGTAGGTCTCCCTGCGTAGTTTTTCAGAATGGAAGCCAGCTCTTCACGGAAGTCCCGGTCTCCTTGGGCCTGAATGTATGCCTGGTCCAATTCGGCAAGGGCTTCCATGAGGGTCTCGGGAACGAAGCGCCCGCCAAAAATTCCGAAATGGCCCGACTCGTCCGGCTGCGGCATTTTCACACCCCGACATTGACTCCGCGAGATTTGAGAATAAAGGCTCGCATTTTCTGCCTGTCCTTTTTTCCCGGGCTTGACTCCACGCCTGAAGAAACATCTACGGCATAGGGCCTGGCAATCTGAACGGCCTCGGATACGTTGTCCGGGGTGAGTCCACCCGCAAGAATCACTCGGCCATTCTCGCCGGCCTTGGCTGCCAGGTTCCAGTCGAAGGTCTTACCCGTCCCCCCCGCCTGCTCCGAATCAAAAGAATCCAGGACAAACGCGGAGGCCGGATAGAAGTTCATGCTCTTCAAACTATCCTGATCTTTGACATGAATGGTCTTGATGACTTGTGGAAAGAAATACTGGCAATAAATGGAAGATTCATTTCCTGCCAACTGCACCCAGTGGAGGAAGCACTCTCGCTTTACGGCAAGGACCTTCTCGATGGCGGCGTTTACGAAGACCCCCACGACGGAAACCAGCGGGGGAAGTTTCATAATAATCTCCTTCGCTGTCTTCTCGTCCACCTGCCTGGGACTTTCACTGAAGACAAAACCCAGTGCATTGGCCCCTTCTTCGATGGCGGCCATGGCGTCCTCATAATTTGTAATTCCACAAATCTTCACTCGAACCATCATGCACCTCTCTCTTCTATCTTGCCGACCTTGCCGAACAAGTACCGGATGGTCTTTCCAGGATCGCCGGAAAGCACCAGAGCCGCCCCTACGAGGACCGCCCTGACCCCAGCCTCATCAAGAGACCTGACGTCCTCAGGAGTGCTGATTCCACTTTCGCTGACGATCGGAGTTCCCTTCGGGACCCGAGGCATCAACCGGAGAGTGGTCTCCAGGGTTGTCTCAAAAGACTCCAGATTCCTGTTATTAATCCCGATAATGCGTCGCGGCGCAAAGCCCAGGGAAAGAACCCTTTCCAGCTCCTCACCTGTATGCACCTCCACGAGGGCATCCATGTCCGCCTCTTCGCATTCGCACAAACAATAGGTGAGTGTGCGATTATTCAGCAAGGCTGCGATAAGCAGCACGGCATCAGCGCCATATGCCCTGGATTCCCAAACTTCCCAGGGCTCCAGGAGAAAATCCTTCCTCAGCAAGGGAAGGGACACTGCCTTTCGGACGGCTGCCAGGTGGCCCAGATTCCCGAGAAAATAGTTGGGCTCCGTCAGGACAGAGATCGCTCTGGCTCCGGCTTTCTCATAAATCGTTGCAAGTCGCACAGGATCGAAGTCCCTGCACAAAATTCCGCGAGAAGGAGAGGCCCGTTTTATCTCCGCGATAAGCCCTATACTGCGCGACGTCTCAAGGCTCGCCGCAAACTTTCGGGATTTTCGAGCCTTTTTCGCCTCTTTTCGAAAAGCAGGGCCCAAGTTTCTCCTTGCCCGGAACAAGGGAGAGCTTCTCTTTTTCTCTACAATTTCAAATAGGAAATTCTGCGGCACGGCATTTTATCCTCTGTTCGTGAAGGCGCAAAGAGCTTCCAGTTTTCTCCTTGCATTCCCTGAAGCCAGCGACTCCTCGGCAAAGCCGATGGCTTCATCCCAATCCGAGCCTTTTCCCGCCGCCAGGAGCGCGGCCCCCGCATTGAGCACCACGGCCTCCCTGTGAGCACCCGGCTCGCCCGAGAAAATCTTCGTGGCGATCTCTCCGTTTCTCTGGGGATCCCCCCCGGACAGCTCGGAAAGGCTTACCGGAAGAAGCCGCAGATCCCGAGGATCAAGGAATCCGGTGGTAATCCCGCCGTTTCGGAGCCAGGCATACTTGCTGGGCCCTGTGGGGGAGAACTCGTCCAGACCATCCGCCCCATGAACCACCATGGCGGAGAGGGTGCCGAGGGTATCAACCACGACCCGCGCGTACGGCTGCGGCGCC
>JACPDT010000078.1 GCA_016183865.1 Armatimonadota bacterium
CCCGGTATGGACCCAGCTATGGATACAGCCCGAGACAGCTCCTCGAATTGTTTCTCCTTCTGTTTGCGGAGCTCCGCCTTGTCCATCTTGGTAGTTTTCAGTTCCCCAGAGGTCTTTGCCTCCAGCGTAGTCCCCTCTTGGATGGTAGTGGTCTTGCCGCCGCGAGTGTAGTCAACAGAACCTTCAAGCACATCAACGGTTGTCGTTTCTCCCGTCGCGTCAATGATCAACTCCGTACCCTTCACGCCGATGACTCCTCCTCGGGTATGGAACTGGAGATTTTCCTCAGCCTCCGCTTTTCTCACCTTTGCCCACAGCGTTCCCGCCTTGAGGGTGATTTTTCTCGCAAAAGAGCGTTCCGTAACGTCCTTCGCCGAGGATTCACTTTCGATGAGAAGCTCGGTCCCCTTATTGATGCCCACCTGACTCCCATTCACGAATTCTATGGTCGCCACGGAGTCGGAACCTGAACCTGTCTTCAAATGATCGTAAAGATAGTCGGGCGTGCCTTCATGTGCGACGAGCCATCTGTCCTCAGACGCCCGTTTCTCCCGAAGATCGCCTCTTATGTATACCACATCGGCGCAGTGCTTAAGATACGGTTTCTTTGCTTGTTCTTTCTTGGGTTGGGGAGGAGAATATTGAATCCCTCCCTTTTCCTTGTCCGATTTCGGCGCCGGTTTTTTCGTTTCTTGAGTTGCCTTGGGCTTCGAAGGACCAGATTTCTTTGCCTCCTTGGAGAAACCTGCCGGAGAGGCGAGCATCAAGGTGACAAGAATCGCCAAAAGTATTGATATGAAATGCGTCATCGGTAAGCCTCCTTCTTGGTAGCCGCACCGCCAAAGCTTTTTCAAGTTCATCTCTGTGCCCTCTGGGTCTCTGTGGTGCACTCTCTTGATTTGATGAATTTCGCCGGGAAAGCGAGGCTTCCTCGTGTGCCCTCTTCGATGAACTCAAAAGGAACTATTCCCTCTTCCATCGAAGATTCGTACTCGATGACGCCCATAAAAGTCCTCCTCGTTGATGACCATCAAGTGATCCGCAAAGGAATTCGGCTCATGCTGGCCGATATCCCCGACATAGAAGTCGTCGGAGAGACCGATAACAGCACGGAAACCTTTGAGATGACCGACCGGTATTCTCCCAACATCATCCTGATGGATATTCGCTTGTCTGGAAAAGATCTGGACGGAATTACCATGACCCGCCGCATCAAGGACGAGCATCCGAATGTCAATGTGATCATCATCTCCTTTTTTGATGAGGAAGAATTCATCACTGAGGCCGTCAAGGCGGGCGCCAGCGGGTATCTTCTCAAGGACATCAATGCGGACGATCTGGTCCGGGCCATTCGGGACGTCCATACCGGGGGCTCCGCCATTCACCCGGAAGTGAGCCGAAAGCTCTTGAAGGAATTCACTCATCTGGCTTTGCACCTTTCCAGGAAGGAAGATCAGGCTGAGCTTTCGGGAAAAGAAGTGGAGGTCCTGAGGCTCATGGGGCAGGGAAAATCCAACAAGGAAATCGCCAGGACTCTTTTCATCACGGAGAAGACCGTGAAAGCCCATGTATCCGCGGTCCTCAAGAAGCTGGAAGTTCGTGATCGCACACAGGCAGTCATTCTGGGGATCAAGAAAGGGCTGATCAAATAGTGGCAAGGGGGCGTCCACCCCTCCGCAAGTTTGTGTCTGTTCTCGTTCACGAGCTTCGCACGCCTCTCGGTGTGATCCAGGGTTTCAGCGAGCTTCTTCTGACAAGGGCCCTTCCCGCGGACACCGTCAAGGAACTGGCGGGAGACATCCATGTCGAGGCGGTTCGGATGCGCAAGATGCTCGAAGATGTACGGCATTTCGTGCGCATCCGCGAAGGCGCCGGCCCTGCTCGGCTTTCGACTCATTACCTGAATGACCTTGTCCGAGAGTACTGTGCCGCTTCCGCCGCAGACTCGAAACATCCACTGGTTCTTGATTTGCTGGAGAAAAGCGTCAAAGTGGAAGCAGACAGGGATTGCCTTTTTCAAATCCTGGGCCACCTCCTCTCCAATGCCGGAAAATACGCCGATCATGATGCCGAGATCTCTCTCTCCACGGAAGAAGACAGAGATGCCCTCAAGGTTTGCGTTTATTATTCCGGGGAACCCCTTTCCCCTGCACATGGAAAAAAAATCTTCGAACCCTTTGCCCGCGGATTCCATTCCCGAGACAAGGAGATTCCCGGCGCAGGGCTGGGACTCACGATTGCCAGGGAGCTCTCCCGTTCCATGAAAGGGAGACTGGACTGGGTTCCGGTGAATGGAAGGCTCTGCAAATTTTGCCTCACTCTGCCCAAAATTGACAGGAAAAAGGTCGTCCGCAATTGATTTCGTCCTGAAAAAAATTCAAAAAAAACGGTTCTCCAGAAGGAGATTTCCCGGACCTTCGCGAAAAAATTTAGCACTCTCCTGTTTACAGTGCTAAAAACGGGGGATAATATAGGAAGTAATTTACAAAGGAGGTGTGCTGTTTATGGCAACAGCGACCAAGGTAAAGCTCCAGCCCCTGGGGGATTATTGTCTAGTGAAACCCATACAGGGCGAGGAAAAGACGAAGGGCGGCGTAATCCTTCCAGACACGGCGAAGGAGAAGCCCCAGGAAGGGGAGGTCTTGGCAGTCGGTTCTGGACGAGTGCTGGACAGCGGACAGAAGATTCCCATGGAAGTCAAGATTGGGGATCGGGTCCTGTACGGCAAGTATTCCGGCACGGAGATCAAGCTCGAAGGAGATGACTTTCTTCTCATTCATGAAAAAGATCTTCTCGCAATAATGATGTAAGTCGAAATTAGGGAGGTAAGAAACGTATGGCAGCAAAGATGATATTATTCGACGAGGAAGCAAGAAAAGCTCTGGAAAAAGGGGCCAATGCCCTCGCAAACGCCGTGAGAATCACTCTCGGCCCCAAGGGTCGTAATGTTGTTCTGGACAAGAAGTTCGGCTCGCCCACCATCACCAATGACGGTGTCACCATCGCGAAAGAGATCGAGTTGGAAGACCCCTTTGAAAACATGGGCGCCCAGCTTCTGAAGGAAGTCGCATCCAAGACGAACGATGTCGCTGGAGACGGCACCACTACAGCGACCGTTCTGGCCCAGGCCATGATTCGGGAAGGGATGCGAAACGTGACGGGCGGCGCAAATCCTCTTTTTGTGAAAAGGGGAATTGAGAAAGCCGTTCTGATGGCAGTTGACGAAATGAAGAAATTCTCCCATCCCGTTGACTCCAAATCCGTGACCGCGGAAGTCGCCTCAATCGCCGCGAACAATGATAACACGATCGGCAACATGATCGCCGATGCCATGGAAACGGTCGGCAAAGACGGCGTCATCACCGTGGAAGAATCAAAGACCATGGCGACAACTCTGGAGCACGTGGAAGGCATGCAGTTTGACAAAGGATATATCTCCCCATACATGGTGACCGATTCGGAGCGAATGGAAGCCATTCTCAAGGAGCCCTACATCCTGATAACGGAAAAGAAAATCTCCGCTGTGAACGACATGCTTCCTTTGCTTGAGAAAGTCGTTCAGCTCAACAAGCCCCTGATCATTATCGCTGAGGATATCGAGGGTGAGGCTCTCGCGACTCTCGTAGTCAACAAGCTTCGCGGAACCTTCCTTTGTGTCGCGGTCAAGGCGCCCGGCTTCGGCGACAGGCGCAAAGAGATGCTGAAAGATATCGCGATCCTCACCGGTGGACAGGTCGTCTCTGATGAGCTCGGCATCAAGCTGGAGAAGGTTACGCCGGACATGCTGGGTCAGGCCAGCCAGGTCAAGGTGACCAAGGAAGAGACCACCATTATCGAAGGCAAAGGGAAAGAAACCGATATCAAAGGCCGCATCGAGCAGATTAAAGCCCAGATCAAGGAAACAGATTCCGATTTCGATCGGGAGAAGCTCCAGGAGCGGCTCGCCAAGCTCGTGGGGGGCGTGGCAGTGATCAAAGTCGGTGCAGCCACAGAGACGGAGCTCAAAGAGAAGAAGCACCGCATGGAAGATGCTCTCTCTGCCACCCGGGCGGCTGTGGAAGAAGGGATCGTCGCAGGAGGCGGAACAGCCCTTGTGAACATCCTGCCCGCCATCGAGTCCATTGATGCGAATGGCGACGAGCTCATCGGCGTAAATATCGTCAAGAGAGCCCTGGAAGAGCCCCTCCGGCAGATCGCTTTCAACGCGGGCGCCGAAGGTTCCGTGGTCGTTGAGAAAGTCAAGGGTCTTGCGAAGGAGATGGGCTATAACGCGGTTTCCGGGGAATTCGTGAACATGCTGAAAGCCGGAATCGTAGATCCTGTAAAGGTCACCAGGAGCGCCCTGCAGAACGCCGCTTCCATCGCGGCGATGGTGATCACAACCGAGTCCCTTGTTACCGAGAAGCCAGAGAAAGAGAAACATCCTCCGATGCCCCATGGCGGCGGAATGGATATGATGTAAATTCGGCTCAATCGAATCATGCCCCCGGAGGCTGACAAAAAGCTTCCGGGGTTTTTTTTTGGCGCCTGTAGGGAAATCGCCCTTCCCTATAGAACCTTATTGTCTTCGCGGGCCTTGGTGAGTCCCACGAAACGCATCTACAAGGAGAGAGGAAAAATGAACGAAAGACAGATTCTCATGATCCCCGGACCCACTCCTTTGCCTGCACAGGCACTGCGGGCCATGGCGAAGCCCATGATCAATCACAGAGGACCCGAGTTCGGCGCCATGTTGAGTGAGGTGGAGGAGAGGCTCAAACAGGTTTTCGGCACTTCCCAGCCCATATTTCTTTTGACTTGCTCCGGGACAGGGGCCATGGAAGCCCTGGTCGTGAACACCCTTTCACCCGGGGACCTGGTCCTTTCTTGTCCTTGCGGAGTCTTCGGCGAGCGCTTCGCAAAAATCGCGGAGACTTACGGCGCCAGAGTGGAGCGTCTCGAGACCCCTTTTGGAGAGGCCGTTTCACCTGCAAGAGTGCGGCAACGTCTGGACCAGGATCAGGCCCGGGAAATTCGCGCCCTTCTTCTCACCCATAATGAGACTTCCACAGGCGTTCAGAACGATCTGAAAGCTCTCAGAGATGCAGCGGCAGACCACCCTGCCCTGCTTCTTGTTGATGCAGTAAGCTCACTTGCAGCCATGGAGCTGGCCATGGACAAATGGGGTCTGGATGGAGTGGCTTCCGCTTCCCAGAAAGCCCTGATGGCCGCGCCGGGGCTTGCTTTCGTCGCCATGAGCGAAAAGGCATGGTCGGCCCACAGGCAGGCCCGTATGCCGCGGTTCTACTTTGATCTTTCAACTGCGGCAAAATTCAGAGACAAGGGTCAGACTCCTTTCACACCGGCCGTTTCCCAGTTGTTCGGACTACGGGAATCTCTGGAGCTTCTTTTCTCCGAGGGTCTCGAGGCTTGTGTCGCCAGACACAGGGTGCTTGCTCTGGCCACCCGAAGAGGCATTGAGGGAATGGGGCTTTCTCTTTTTGCGAAGGACGGTGCAGCTTCACAAACCGTTACGGCAGTCAAGATCCCTGCGGGTCTGGAGATTAAAAAATTCAGGGAGATGCTGCGAACGGAATATGGCGTGGTCATTTCCGGAGGGCAGGCGT
This sequence comes from Armatimonadota bacterium, assembly GCA_016183865.1. Classification (GTDB taxonomy): domain Bacteria; phylum Vulcanimicrobiota; class JACPDT01; order JACPDT01; family JACPDT01; genus JACPDT01. Next base: position 5,607 of record JACPDT010000078.1, read on the forward strand.
CTCTGGAGAATGCCATTTTCCGGATCGGGCACCTGGGGCATGTGGGGTCTCAGGAGGTGCTGATCACCCTGGCTGCCGTGGAAATGGCCCTTCACAGGCAAGGCCTGGATATTGCCTTGGGGAAAGGGGTTTCCAGGGCCCAGAATGTTTTCCTTGGCAAGAGTGTCGAAACGCCGACGCCGTCTCTCGCCTA
>JACPDT010000317.1 GCA_016183865.1 Armatimonadota bacterium
AATCCATTCTCTCCCTTGGAAGCCGCTGGTTCAGTACTCTCGCCATTTCCGCTTCGGTCGCCCCCCGGGCCCCTGTGAGGGACATGGACATGGCGATTCCGATGCTTAAGGGTGAAATAACCAGGTTCCCCGAGTCCTTCTTGAGCTCCCCAAAGAGTTTCAGCGCTGTCTTGTTGTAAGATTCGGCAACTTTCCTCTCATCGGAAGCGGGGCTTTCCTCAGCACGGCAGGGCGTGCCGAAGAAAAGCCCAATCATGATTGCAGCCAGCGCGATGAGCGATTTCAGATTGCGCATGGTGGGGACGGTCTGTTCAATCATTTAGACGCATCTTATCACGAGGATTGAGAAATGTCAAGGAGGTGTTAATCCGTTTAGGGAAGCGGGGGCGAGGGAGCAGGGATCGGGGGGACCTGGTCCTTACTCTTATACAGCATGCCATCCTGACACCATGGTCCCGATTCTCCCCTGCCCGTCATATTTTCGTGGTTTATTCCCGAACATCCAAAGGAGTAGCTGTCTCTGGGATGCATCGTGGAACGGTATTCCAGGAGATATGTGGAGCTCCCTGCCGTCGGGCATTTGGGCATGGTCTTCAAGTAGATTGGAGTGACCAGGACCAGTCGGCCTGTTGGAGGATAGTGTCCATCATTGTCCATGGAATATATTTCCAGGGCGGTGGATAAGTTCTTGACATTGATCTGGCAAGCCGTAAACTGGCCGCTGGGGCGACGTGACTGGTGAAAAATGTTCAGGCGATCCATCACAAAGAGGGCCGCTCCAGCCGCAAGTATCAGGAGAACCAAGAGTTCCCAGAAAGTCAGCCCTTTTTCGCAGCTTGTCATCATCGGCCCCCTCTCAGGTACTCTACTCCATTGGGTTTGGTTTGACCTTCATCTGTTCATGCGGATACGCAACTCGAGTCCGAAAGTGGTCAATTCTTCGCCCATGGATTCCGGCTCACGAACGATTCTGGCTTCTTCGAGCCAGATCGGCTCCGTGAGCGGTGGGACGGAGAAAGCTTCTTCATAAGGTTGAAAGCCTCCCGCTGTTGCTGTGACTTTATACGTTCCAGGGGGGACCAGCGCCTTGAAGCGGCCGGTGGCATTGCTTGTGACCTCCAGGAGCTTCCTTCCCTGACTGATGAAGGCGATTTTGGCCTGCCCGATCGCCCCGGGGACGGGTTTCCTTGGATCCCGCTCAAGCATGAGCTGAGCGCCAGGAGCATCTTCTTGCGGATAGGCGCCCTTGTCGAAGACCACGCCTTTTACGGCAACAGGGTGCTTTGGTCCCGGGATGATCACCTGCACTTTTCCCTTTCCCTTGCACGCCGGGCAAGGCCCCCCGGGTCGCAAGCGCGGGTCGCCTTCATAGGCATCGCCCCTGATCTTGCCGCCCCCTCCGCATTCACGACAGGTCCTTGTTTCAAGACGATCTCCAGGGGAGAGACTCGGTTTCTTCATAAAGTGAATGGTCAGCGGAGTCACAATGAAAAGCAGGAGGAAAGCCATGACAGCCAGAGCAATGAGCGATTTCGGGTTATTCATTCCGCACCCCCTGTGCCTGTTCTTGGATGTCAAAGGCTTTGTTTCCTTGGGAACGGCGAAAATTTAACAACAAAACGCGAAATGGATCCACTTTGGAACTTGAAAGGATCCTGCGCTCATGGAATAATGTTTATGGCAAACATGGAAGTCAGGAGGCAGAAATCATGATCACCAGCACAGCAAACTATGCGGCAAACATCCGAAAACCTGCGGGCACGCCAAAGGCCGGCCCTGAAATGGGAACCGGGATGAGTATCAAGTCCTTGAAAGAGGCACTAAGGGAATTGAAAGGGGATGAGCTCAAGGCTACTTCGGTAGTGGAGATGGGTTTCGGACCCGGCGGACCCGACTATCGAGGGCTCATCATCGTCAGTAACAACCAGCAGATGCCGAAATGTCCGAATGAGAAGCTTCCCGTGAACAATCAGGCCCTGAAGACAATGGTCGAGGCATTGTCCGACTATTATGGCTCAAAGGCAGATAATGCGGAAGTGGCCTTCCTGAAGGGCGGGTTCAATCCTCCGGGGTATTGCCAGATCACTCTGCTCAAATCGGACGGGTCCCCGACAGGGCTTGGACTTTACTTCAGCAAAGAGACCGGAGAACCCATGGGAAAACTGACAGGGAAACTTTGAGGCGAAAGCAGGTGTGGCAATGGGGTCACAAGAACCCCATTGCCCTCACTCCAGCACGGTGGCTGCCTTGAGTTTCGCGCCACAGGAAGGGCAGCTCGGCAGGGGCTCCTCTTCTCTTATTTCATAGGTTCCGCCGCAATACTCGCAGATCTTTACGGGCTTCCTTTTCTTGAAGCCCGGGAAGATGTAGACAATTTGCCCGTTTCTGTCCTGGACGGAGCAGAGGCTCTTTTTGCGGATTCCCTCAAGGGTTCTGACTGCCACGTCCTGCCTGACATCAAGACCCGACATGACTTGAGACACCGTCAACTCTCCTGCCTTCTCCTCGGCGAGCTTCATGGTCTCCGTTGCCAAACGGTTGGGGTCGTTTTTTGCAATCTCATCGCCGATGGCTCTTTCGATATTCTGTACGCCCTTCACCAACTCTCTTTCCCCCACATTCAGCACTCTCTCCATTGCCCGATTGGCCACATTTCTCAGGGAGCTTTGAACTGCCTTGATCACCGCGAAAATCACCACAAGCCCTGCGATGGCGATGAAAAGAAATGCCAACAACCCGATGCCGACGACCTCCATAACAAGGGACCTCTCATGAAGTATTTTATTGCATTATACCATTGACTCTATCTGCGCGCAAGATCACGCAAATTAACTTGGAACCCATTTGAGACTTGATTGTCACGGGCGAAAGGGTTATAATGTGAACAAGAGCATCCAGGGAGGACGAGACGGTGATACCTGAACTTAATCCCAGCGGTCTGATCGGGGTTGGCGAGACTCCGCAGCAGCTTCAGGAAAAAGCGCCAAAAAAGGACGAGACAGATCAGGGGGAGCACTTCTCCTGGCAGAACAGGGCAGATCTCAAGGTTTATGGCCCTTATTGCCCGCGAGCTGGAACGGAGTCGGATCAGGCCGTTGAGACAGGAATGGAGGACACTCCTGTCCGAAGGCTCGAAGATAATGGGCAAGCCCGTGCGCCCATCCATCTGTTGATGGAGGAGCCTCAGGAGACCGAAGCCCCATCGGCTCTGGACAGGGTGATGGAAGAGGCCCGGACTTCTTCCAATCCTGTTTTGAAAAGTCTGGAGCCCATACTGAGAGATTCCAGATTCGTCAAAATCAACCATGACCGGATCAGGGAGATCGCCAAAGGCCTCACAGAAAAAGAGCTGACCCCGGCCAACTGGAAATTCCCCGTTTTCATTGACGAAGACTCCGATCGAACCATTGATTTCTTCATGCTCGGAAATGCCATTAACTTCAAATTTTGGGAAAATCAGGACCCGAATCAGAAATTTGCGACAGAGTACAATGGATCAAATTGGGACGGCGCCTTCGGCATGTGGGCATGCCTGAAACGGGCTCTGGATAGGGGCATCCCTGTCCTGGATGCCGATTATCTCGGGAACCTCACCATGGAGCAGGGGAGAGAGATTTTTTCAGGCAATATGGAGATTCCCATGCTGAAGGAAAGGGTGGAGATCTTCAGGCAAGTGGGGCAGGTCCTCAAAGAAAAATACAATGGCCATTTTTCAAATCTGGTCAAAGACGCGGGCTACAAGTGTTTTGACGATGGAAATGGCATTGTGGAGAGGCTGGCCAGGGATTTCTCCTCATACAATGATGTGAGCAGGCTAGATGAAACAGGGGAAGATCTGAAATTCCACAAGAGAGCGCAACTGGCTGTAGGCATGCTTTATAATCGCCTGAAGGGAACCGGCCTTTTTGATATCAAGGACATAAACGAGCTTACCGTTTTTGCCGATTATGAGCTCCCAAAGGGTCTGCGAAAGCTGGGGATCATGGAATACACCGATTTCCTCGCGGAGAAGGTGGATTCTCGAGAATTGATCCTCGGGGATTCCCGAGAGGAGCAGGAAATCAGGGCAAATACGATCTATGCCGCGAAACTCCTGGAAGATGAAGTAAACCGGCTGGGCAAGCACAAGGTCAATGCCCTGAACATAGACTTCTTCCTCTGGTGGAACGGATCCCACAGCTCAGACAGTTATCACCACCTGACGGAGACGACAGCTTACTGAGCCTCTTCTTCCGCGTTCCTCCAAATGTCAACAACCGCGCCCAGGCAGAGGGCGTTTGTGAGCTTTGCCGCAACCGGGCCGACCACGGGGAGGTGCCACAACAGCCATATCAGGAGGAATCCAGCCACACTTTGGATGGCGGGCTGTACTGGCCCCAACTGGGGGAGGTATTTCCAGATTTCCTTTCCAAGCCGGAAGGACAACCCTGAGATCCCTACGAGAAAAGCGCAGAATGACAGGATAAGCAAGCCAACGATCAGTGTGACCAGAAGCGGGGCAATGGGATTGTGAATACTCACGCCCCTCGGTATGGGCACGATCTTTCGAAGCAGCCACACCAGGACATACATGGTTCCCATCCACACGGCGCCGTAAATCAGGCAGTTTGCCGGTCTTTTTTCAAGATGGATTCCGATGGATTCCACGGAGCGGGAGAGAAAGCCGGTGATGGCGTAGATCAAGAGCCCCATGATCAGCAGACCTTGAAGCTCCCCCCCGGCGCCCTGAAGTATTTTTCCGCCTGCCCAAAGCCCGAATTCCGTGATCTGACCCATGTATGCACCCTCCAAGTGAGTCATAATTGCCGCGCACTGCGGAAGATTCTTTGAACTTTCGTATTTACCTTTGACCGTCAGGATTCCTCTTATGCCTTTTCTTGGCCGATTCTGCCGGGACGCCGCAATAGACTTCGTTGGCCCCGACATGGGTGTCCTTGCTCAAAACCGCTCCCGCTGCGATCAGCGCCCCATCGCCGATTTCGCACCCCGGCAGAACCACCGAATTGAGGCCCACAATGGCTTTCTTGCCTATTTTCACCCTTTTCAGGATGAGTCTGTGCCGTTCAAAGGAATGGCATATTACCGTGGCATGGCCCCCTATCACCGCTTCATCACCGATTTCAAGCAAGGACATGTCACCACAGAATTTTGAATTGATCTGCGCATTTCTGCCCACTTTCGCCCCCATGAGACGGTAGAAGATGTTTGCAAACGGCGTCAGGAGAATGAAATCCATGAATGTCGCCGCGACGACCAGATACAACGAATTGGCAAAAAGCCACTTGAAGAGCCCCAGGGAAGGGATGCGATATTCCCCTTCCTGCAAATCCAGCCTGAAAATAATCCTCAGGATGCCTGCGAGCAGCATCAGAGTGATGCCATACAGGAAGAATGCGGCTGCGATGCCAAGAGAGAGCACGAAAAGGCGAAGTTGCAGCGACTGATGCCAGTTCCACAGATAATAGCACAGGGTCACCCCCGGCAACACAGCCAGCCCCAGGACCACCGTCCCTAATGAATACAAGAAAAGAGTGAATAGATATTGAGAAAGCCCCACAATATGTTGTCTCATGGTCCTTCTTCCCAAGGATTCGAAATCCCCCATGGCGCGTCAAGCTCGTAATTCTGTATGAGCCGGGTCAGGGCCTTTTTCAAACCACTTTTTTTGCTTTCCTCGGAAGGAAACTCCGCCTTCCTGACTAAGAAAAAAAATGGAAAATGGAAAGAAGACAATCTTTACAAGGCGTTCAACAAAGTGATACGAAAAAGATGTGGGAATGAGTTTTTTTTGAGAAGGAGATTGTATTATAAGTGTAGAAAGTGAAACTGAACGGCGGCTAACGAGGCGAAAAGGTTCTTAATCCTCTCCCTCCCCAAGAATCCTCGCAACCTCGGGAACCGCCGTTCATATTTTTTATTGCAGGGATTCGGCGGCCGGCAGGAAAAGGAGAAATCGGCACTCTCAACCAGGCAATGGAGGAAACAATAGTGATTGATCTAGCCATCGAGGTCGCCGCAAAGGCCCATCGCACCCAGATTCGCAAAGGAACCGATATCCCCTACATCTCCCACCCTTTTGCTGTCGGACTTCTTCTGGCAAGGGAAGGATGCTCCGATGAGGTCGTTGCTGCAGCCATTCTTCACGACACCGTTGAAGATACCCCCATCACACTTGACTACGTCAGGCAGATTTTCGGTGAAAAGGTTGCCTCCATTGTGGATGGATGCTCAGAGCCGAACCGCCACCTTCCCTGGGAGGATCGCAAGAAACATACCCTGGAGTATCTGCGAACGGCCCCTGCCGAGGTTCGCATGGTGGCCTGTGCGGACAAGCTTCATAACATGCGGGCTATCGCCTCCGATTGGCGCAGAATCGGCGACGAAGTCTGGAAACGGTTCAAGAGGGGGAAAAAGGAACAGGAGTGGTATTACAGGGGGCTTGTGGACAGCCTGTGCAATCACTCCGCGCCGGAGGAAGGGCTCGCCCTTTTTCAGGAATTCAAGGAAGAAGTCGAGAACTTGTTCGGAAAACAATGATTCTCCAGAGAATCGCCCTTCGTTTGACTCGCTGGTCGGAGAGATTTGTGCCGAGCGCTTTTTCCATCGCCTGTCTTCTGACCCTGGCCACATTCCTTTTCGGGGTATTCCTCGCCAGGAAGAGCTTCTTCCAATGTGTGGGATACTGGGGGGACGGATTCTGGACCCTCCTCGATTTCGGGATGCAGATGTGTCTCGTTATGATGACAGGCGCCATTCTGGCGGGGGCGCCCCTTTTCAAGCGAATCCTTGATGCTTTCACTTCCCTGGCGAAGACTCCGAAATCGGCCGTTCTCTGGATGGCCTTTGCTTCACTGGCATTGGCCTGGCTCCATTGGGGGCTGGGTCTGGTGGCCAGCGCCATCCTGGTTCGCGGTTTCGCCAGGAGACATCCTGGGGTGGATTTCCGGGTTCTCACGGCTGCGGCTTATTTCGGGATGGGCGCCATCTGGCATGCAGGGCTGTCCGGCTCCGCTCCCCTTCTTGTGGCAACCCCGAATCATTTCATGGAAGCCCAGATAGGGCTCATCCCATTGACGCAGACACTTTTCACCCCCTTCAATCTTGGCCTTTCCGCCGTCACCGTACTGGCTCTGCTTCTCCTGGCCCGTTGGTACTACCCGTCAAATCCGAAAGACGTTTGGACCGTATCTCCTGAAGTTCTGAAAAACTTTGAAGAGAGCGATGCCGTCCATCAGAAGCCCCAGGCCCGAACCTGGGCAGAGAAGGTTGAGCACACCTATGTTCTGAATTTTCTACTCGGCGCCCTTGGCCTGCTCTGGGCTTTCCAGACTCTTCGGTCAGGCAACTTTCACTTGACCCTGAATACCTTGAATTTTCTGTTTCTCTCACTTGCTTTTCTGGCCCATCCATCTCCCGCGGCTTTCGTGAAGGCAGGGGAGGAGGCGGTCACCTTCGTTCATGGGGTGATCCTTCAATTTCCGCTGTATGCGGGAATGTACGGAATCATCAAGGGAAGCGGGTTGGACCAGATTATTGCAGAGGGGTTCATCGGGCTGGCGGATTCCAGGAACTTCCCTTTCATCATTTACTGGTATTCCGGGATCCTCAACTACTTCGTGCCATCAGGGGGATCGAAATGGGCCATTGAGGCGCCATACATTCTGGAAGCGGCGAAAGTCCTGCATGTCCCGTATTCAAAAGTGGTTCTGGCCTATGCCTGGGGGGACATGGTGACAGACATGATCCAGCCATTTTGGTGCATTCCGATCCTCACTGTTGCCAGGATCGAGTTCAAGGAGATCCTCGGATATTGCGCCATCGCTTTTCTGGTTTGCTCTCTAATCGGGTCTCTGGCCTTCCTGCTCATTTTGTGAGGCTGCCCCTCACTCTTCCTTAAGCGCTGTCACCAGTTTTTGTGCCGATGCCTTGGCATCCCCGAAAAGCATCCTGCATTTTGGATCATAATACAGCTCATTGTCAATTCCCGCGAAGCCGGGCTTCATGCTGCGCTTCATGATGATGATGTTCTTGGCGTGATCCACATTCAGAATCGGCATACCATAGATGGGACTTTGAGGGTTGCTTCGGGCGGCAGGGTTCGTGACATCATTGGCGCCGATGACCAGGGCCACATCGGTGCGCTCAAAGTCGTCATTGATCTGGTCCATTTCCAGAAGCTTGTCATAGGGGACATCGGCTTCCGCAAGAAGTACATTCATATGACCCGGCATGCGCCCCGCCACAGGATGGATTGCATATCGCACCTCAACCCCTTTTGCCTCCAGGAGATCCCCTAATTCCCTTACGGAGTGCTGCGCCTGGGCCACAGCCATTCCATAGCCTGGGACAATAATTACACTGCGGGAATAGGCCATGAGGGTGGACGCATCGTCGGCAGAGATCTCCTTGATGACAACCCCTGCCGGACCCGCTACAACGCCTGCTTTGCCGTCGGTTCCGAAACCGCTGAAAAGGACATTGCCGATGGAGCGGTTCATGGCTTTGCTCATCAGGTGCGTCAGAAGTGCGCCCGATGCTCCCACAAGGGTGCCGCTTATGATCAGAATGTTGTTGTGAAGTTGAAATCCTGTAGCGGCAGCGGCAAGACCTGTGCAGGAGTTGAGAAGAGAGATTACCACAGGCATATCGGCGCCGCCGATGGGGATGACCCCAAGGACGCCTATGAGGAGGGCGCAGCCACCCAGGACCAGAAAAAGGGTCTGATTGTGCGGACCGGCCACCTGCGAGGCGGCCAGGCCCAGAATGCCCAGGAACACAAGGCCATTCACGGCGTTCTGCCCCGGAAAGAGCAAGGGTCGGCCAGGGAGGATCTCCTGGAGCTTTCCAAAGGCGATGAGGCTTCCTGTAAAGGAGATGGACCCGATGATCGTCCCAAACATTATGGAAAGAGCGTTCACGAGAGGCAGATGCTCACCTGTTGCCGCCGCGTGCAGGAATTCCGCCGCCGAGACAACCGCCGCTGCGCCGCCTCCGACGCCATTGTAAAGAGCCACCATTTGCGGCATGGCGGTCATTTTCACTTTATAGGCGGTGACGGCGCCTGCGATTCCGCCTATGGCGATACCCAGCGCGATCAGGCCGATGTTGAGGGTCTGGTGGGTTTTCACGATATTCAGAACCGCGGGACTGGACAGGGTCGCTGCAAGGGCGATGAGCATGCCGATGGTTGCGACCCGGTTGCCCAGGCGCGCCGTGGCGGGCGAGCTGAGCTGGCGCAGGCCCAAGATAAAAAGAATCCCTGCCACGAGATAAGCCAGTGCGATGGCAATATGAAGCAAGTCCACTAGCGGGCACCCCCTGGTTTCTTTTTGAACATCTGGAGCATCCTGTCGGTAACGAGAAAGCCCCCCGCCACGTTCATCGCACCGAACATCACGGCTATGAAGCCCAAAGCGAGCTGAAGATTGGTCTGGGCCGTTGCGGTGACCAGAATTCCGCCCACCAGAACGATGCCGTGAATGGCATTGCTTCCCGACATAAGCGGAGTGTGAAGAATCGTCGGAACTTTGGAGATGACCTCAAACCCCACAAAGACAGCAAGACAGAATACGTAGAGCTCAGCCAGGAGTTGCTCGTTCATGATGCCCCCTTCACGGAAGCGCCTTCGAGTTTTGCCCTCGTCTGCTCGTGCAGGATCTTTCCTTCATGTGTCAGGCAGGTGTCGCGAATGATCTCATCCTCAAAATTGAGATTCAGTTCCCCTTCTTTCACCATGTTCAGGAGAAATGCGGCCATATTGCGTGAATACATCTGACTGGCATGGTAGGGGAGGGAGGCGGGAAGATTCAGAGGTCCCATTATCAGGACACCGTGGCGGACCACGTCCTCTCCTGCTTTTGAAAGAGGGCAGTTTCCTCCTGCCTCGGAAGCCAGGTCCACAATCACAGACCCCGGTTTCATGTCCTTCACCATTTCTTCGGTCACAAGGACCGGAGCAGGCTTCCCGGGAATCAATGCCGTTGTGATGACCACATCCGCATCTTTCACGTGTTTGTGGATCAGCTCTCTTTCCAGACGGACATGCTCCGGAGAAAGCTCCTTGGCATAGCCCCCGGCATCCTGAGTGTCCTCATGACCAAGATCCACTTCCAGGAATCGCGCTCCAAGGCTCTGAACCTGCTCCCTGACAACAGGGCGAACATCAAAAGCCTCGACAACGGCCCCAAGACGCTTTGCTGTGGCAATGGCCTGGAGCCCCGCCACCCCTGCGCCAAGTACCATCGCCTTGGCGGGGCGCACCGTGCCGGCTGCCGTCATGAACATGGGAAAGAATCTAGGCAAAGCGTTCGCTGCCGTGAGCACCGCCTTGTACCCAGCCACTGTGCTCATGGATGAAAGGGCATCCATGCTCTGGGCCCTGGTGATGCGTGGGATCGCATCCATGCTGAAAGCCGTGACCCCTCTCTCGGCCAGTTGTTTCACAAGATCAGGATTGGTGAGAGGCTGAAGAAAAGCGACCAGGGCGGATCCCTTGGGAAGGAGGTCCATCTCATGCTTCCCCAGAGCTTGATTCGGCAAGGGTTTTTGGATTTTCAGGACAAGCTCCGCCTGTTGATACAGTTTTGCAGTATCGGCCACAATTGCGGCCCCGGCTTCCTGATAAGCAGTATCAGGGAAGCCTGCCTGCTCTCCGGCCCCGGCCTCTACCAGGACCTCCAGCTTGGCCGAAACGAATTTGGCAACCGTTTCAGGCACAAGCGAAACCCGCCTCTCCCCTGATGCGATTTCCTTGGGGACAGCCACCTTCATCTTTGCGCCTCCTTTAGTGGCTCCTGACACGAATCCCATCACGCCTTGGCGAGTCGCATCCATTGCCAAATCACTGACGCTATTCATGTCGTGGGCCACTTAGCCTTGCAGCCCTCTTCCCTCAGTGAGTCAATGGGGTTATTCTTACATCAATCTTGGCATTCCTGCAACCGGAAGAGCCGTAATTCACCACCTCCCCCTCGAAGGGGGAGGGCAGGTTGTGGTGGATTCTGGAGGACGAGAAGAGGGGAGGGGGAAAAGAGAAATGATATGAGTTATTTCATTTTTGTTCTCGCATTTCTTGGCTTCTATATAGCGGCTTATTTCTGGCTTGTCGGCCGTGGGCTGCTGAAACAAGACAACCGGATTGTTCCTTCGTTTTGCAGGCTCCATGAGGGTACGTGCAGGAAAGTGCTTGAAACGGGCTATGCCAGTATTTTCGGGGTTCAGAACTCCTTCCTGGGGATCATTTACTATAGCGCCGTATTGATCGCCCTTGGAACGGGACAATGGCTCACACACTGGGTGTCGGCCGCCCTTGCAGCGGTAAGCTGGTTCACGACGGCCGTCAGCCTGTACCTGATCCATGCCCTTTTCTACAGGATCAAAGTCCCATGCCCCTTGTGTCTTGTGAGCCACGGGATCAATCTGGCTCTTGCAATAGCCTTGACCTTTGCCGCCACTCATTGACTCAAGCTACAAGCAGGACAGGCGTCCCGCCCTGTCTACCGTGGCGATCCGGCCCTGCCTGCGGTCTCCAGAACCTTCGGTTCCAGAGTCTTGACTGTCCCTGTTTTGAGGTCGGCGATCCTCACGGCATGATTGCCTGTGTCTGCTATATACAGGCATCCGCAAGCCGCACTCAGACCCTCGGGCGAGTCGAGCAACGGACTTTCTCCGTCGCGAAATCCCCTTTCCCCTGTTCCCAGATACGTGACCGACTCCCCTGTAAAGTCGGAGAGTTTCTTGATCTTGTTGTTATAAGTGTCCGCCACGTATATGATACCATCATGCCAGGAAACTCCGGATGGATGCTGCAGGCGCACTTCCGCTCCTGCCCCGTCCCTGTCACCGAATTCCAGGAAACCGTTCCCCACAAGGGTCTCCACTCTCCCGCCGGGATTGGGGTCGGCCCTTCGAAGGGAGCTGGTTTCGCTGTCGGCAAAGTACAGCCTTGCTCCATCTGTTGTAATGCCGCTCGGTTGCGCCAGGGCACAGGCGCCGAGGGGCCCGTCTATCCTGGCTTCAAGGCCGGCGCCTATCAGAGGGGATGCGATGCCTGTTTCCAGATCCAGAAGCCAGATCTGGTTGGTTCCTGCCATGGCGATATAGAGCATTCCCCCGCACAAAGTAAGATCCCAGGGAGAGCTGAGCCTGATCTGTGTTCCCGGACCGGTCTGATGTCCTCCAAGCGCTCGCTTGCCTGTTCCTGCAATCGTTCCGACCCTTCGGGTCCGGAGATCCAGCATCCGGATGGCGTGGTTTTCCGTGTCCGCCACATACAGGGTATCGCCGGCCAGGGCAAGACCCTGGGGCCGGTTGAATCGTGCTTCCTCGAAGCTTCCGTCTTTGAAGTCTGCCGTTGCGGTTCCGGCCGTGTCCTGCACGACCCCATCGGGAAGAGAAAGAATCACGATTCGGTTGTGGTTGGAGTCGGACACGAACAGCCTCCCGCCGTCAGGCTCGGCGAGAACTTTGCCTGGAAAAGAGAAGATGGAATCATGGATGTCGTTCCTCTCCTGGATTGCGTCCAGCCGCTTGCGGGAAAGTTGTCCTCTTCGCTCGAAGCTGCGTGCCGTTTCGGCGATCATCTCGTCGAGGACGCCGTGGGATCTCTCTCCAGAGATGCGCTCCACAATGTTCCCTGCGAGATCAATCAGAATCAGGGTTGGTCGGACCTGAACCTCATACCGGTTCCAGAGGATTCGTTCAGGATCGCTGACAACGGGATGGGCGATTTCGTATCGCAGGACAGCCTTTCGGACATTCTCGGTGAGCCTCTCGGCGGGGAATTTGGCCGAATGAACTCCAATTGCAAGCAGCTCTTCCCTGTACCTGCTCTCCAGTTTCCGCAGATCGGTCAGGATGTGCAAAGAGGCAACGGAACCGTAAGTCCAGAAATGAAGGAGAACGACCTTACCTCGCAGATCCCTCAGTGTCAGAGGCTGACTTACATTCAGCCACTCAAGCCCCTCAGGGAACTCGATGGCCGGTACTTTCCATACTTCCTGCAACATCGGTCAACACCACCCCGGAAATTCCTTTGGCGGGCATCAGGGATAGGCGGCCCTGTCTCTTTCCCCGTAATTCACAAGCTCAAGCAGATTTCCGCTGGGATCCAGGAAGTAGCAGCATTGATGGTCTCCCCACTCTATCGGCCCATGGGTGGGGACTTTGTTTTCATTGAAAAGAAAGCGAAAACGTTCAAAATCATCATTCTCCACCAGGAAAGCGTGATGAGGCTTTCCCAGGGGGTTCAGGATGAGATCGGCATTGATCTTGTCCATGTAAGGGGCGTGAAAGATGCCCATGTTCTGATGTCCGCACCGCAGCAGAATCTGGTCTGGAAGTCTGAGCTCAATGGTCATTCCCAGGAGTCCGCAGTAAAATCGTTCCGATTCCGCCAGATCCCTCACGGGCATTCCCCAGTGATCCAGCCCCAGGACTCTGACCCTTGCTTCCGTTCGCTCCCGCAAAAGACTCATGGCCCATCACCCGACCTTCCGCTGAAATAGGGTAAAAAGGATGTCCTTAGTATGATTTTACCAGAAAAGGGAAAAGAAGTCAAGAATCTGTTTTCAATTTTCTGCGCCAGTGGAGGAAGGAATCCAGCAGAATGGTCACAGTCAAGGCCATCATTACGGCGGTCAGAATCGAATTCAGGGCGCCTATCAGTGCGGTTTCGGGCTTCCATGTCTGGGGTAGGAAGATCTCAATAATACTGCGGTAGCCGGCGGTTAGTGTCGTTGTCGCCACGAAGGACATGGGCAGCAAAGTTACCCAGACATAGCGGGTCTTGCCCTCATTGACCAGTACGGTCGTTCCCACACATAGGGCCACAACGGCGAGCAACTGGTTCGCGGTTCCGAACATGGGCCAGATTGTCGAAATGGTTCCTGTCAGGATGAAATAGGACCACAAGACTACTATGACCGCGCTGGACAGGACGGTTCCAGGCAGCCAGTCCGTGCGCTCAAAAGGCTTCCATTTCCTCCCTACGAACTCCTGAAGAATAAAGCGCGCCACCCGGGTTCCCGTATCTATTGTGGTGAGAATGAACAGGGCCTCAAACATGATGGCGAAATGGTACCAGAGATCCATCACTCTTGGGAGGAATGGAACCTTGCTGAAGATTTGGGCCATCCCCACAGCCAGGGAGACTGCGCCTCCGGTGCGTCCCGCCAGCTCCTCCCCGACCTGTTTGGAGAGAAGGGCGAGGTTTTCCGGGTGCATCCCCAGTGTCTCGAAGGCGGCCTTCGGGACATTTATGGCAAAATAGTCTCCTGGGAAGAGGGAACATGCGGCGATCAGGGACATGATGCCCACAAATCCCTCGCAGAGCATGGCGCCATAACCGATGATCCTGGCATCCGATTCCCGATTGATCATCTTGGGAGTGGTCCCGGAGCCCACAAGGGCATGGAAGCCGGAAATCGCCCCACAGGCGATGGTGATGAATACAAAGGGAAAGACCTTTCCGGGGATGATCGGTCCTCCTCCTGCCGTGAATTCGGTCAGAGGGGGCATTCGAAGCTCCGGCGCCACGATGACGACTCCGAGAGCGAGAAGGCCGATGGTTCCGATCTTCATGAAGGCAGAGAGATAATCCCGAGGACACAGGAGCATCCAGACGGGGAGGATGGATGCGGTGAAGCCATACACTCCCATTGCTATCGTAAGCTGAGTGTCGTTCATGGTGAGAAAATGACCCATCCGGGTGCCAGGGATGTATTTGCCTGCCACAACGGCAATGACCAGAAGGATCACGCCGATCACGGTTCCTTCCGTGATTTTCCCTTTCCGGAACCGGTACATGTAAAGGCCCATAAAAAGGGCGATCGGTATGGTGAGCCCCACTGTGAATACACCCCAGGGGCTTTTCATCAAAGCCATCACAACCACTTTGCCAAGGCCCGCAAGGGCGATGACTACGATAAACAGGATCGCAATGGATGCTATCGTTCCTGAAAGGGGACTGATTTCCGATCTGGCGATCTCTGCGAGAGACTTTCCCTTGCGTCGCATGGACGAGGCCAGGATGATGAAGTCGTGGACCGCGCCGCCGAGACACACCCCGATCAAGATCCACAGGAATCCCGGAAGAAAGCCGAACTGGGCAGCCAGCACCGGACCGATGAGGGGACCGGCCCCTGTGATGGCCGCAAAATGATGCCCGAAAAGGACCCAGCGGTGGGTGGGATAGTAGTTGTGTCCATCGTAAAGCGTGTGGGAAGGGGTCTCCCGGGCATCGTCCAGAACCAGGAGCCTTGTCGCGATAAAGGCAGAGTAGTACCTGTAGGCGACAGCCATGACGCACAAAGTGCCTAAAACGATGGGAAGCGCGTTCGTAGTCTCACCCCTGTTCCACACAGGGGTTTCGAGGAAACAGGGAACAGTCCTCTGAAAAAGATTTGCGGGACCGTCAGAGGACGGTCCCGCAAGTCGTGGAAGTGCTGCCGGATGTTCAGACTCCTGTGAGAACCTTCTCCTTTTCCAGGTTCTTGTAGCACAAGTAGAAGTCTTTCATCTCGTATTCCTTGTGCCCAAAACGATCCTGCACATCCTTCATCTGTTTCGGTGCGGGAACAACAACCTTGTCGCCAGGTTTCCAGTTCACAGGCAGCGCAACTGCATGCCTGTCTGCAGTCTGCAGAGCGGTCACGAGCCGGAGGACCTCGTCCACGTTCCTTCCCGCGTTCATGGGGTAGTAAATGATCGCTCTGATCGTTTTCTTCGGGTCAATCACGAAAAGGGCGCGCACTGTGGCTGTGCTGCTCGCCCCCGGGTGAATCATCCCATACAACCTTGACACTCTCATGTCGCTGTCTGCAATCAGGGGGAAGGGAATCTCAATTCCCAGCTTTTCCTTCAAGTTCTGGACCCAGGCCAGGTGGGCGTGGATGCTGTCAACACTTATGCCTATGATCCTGGTTTGAATCTTCTCGAAATCATTGACCCGGCGGGCGAATTCGGTGAGCTCTGTGGCACATATGGGCGTGAAGTCCGCGGGATGTGAGAAAAGGACCACCCAGTTATTCCCTTGCCATTCGTGAAATTTCATCTCAAGGGAAAGGGTGGTGGCTGCCGTAAAATCGGTGGCATAGTCGCCGATCTTGGGAAGTGAGGCGCTCATCGGTGCGTAAGCCAGTGCGCCCATTTTTGCGCCGTTTCCGGCCATCTTCTCGACAAGGGGGGCAACGCCGAGTTGCTGCATGAGACCCTGTTCATCAATGTTCGACCAGTGCTCCACTATTTTGCCTCCGGAGCAGCGGGCAAGATGGGTTTCGGTCCAGGAGACCGGTTTCCCTGTGGGCGGAATGCCCATGAATGTTCCGAAATGGGTACCATGACACAGAATACGAAGAACTACTTTATCCTCTTCGGCCAATGCGTGCTCCACGACGTAATGCAAGTCGGGAAAAGCACTTCGCAGTATGGTCACGATCTGCTGGACTCCTTCCCTGCCTGGTGCAAGGCCGGGCATTCGCCAGTGGTCAACGAAATCGGGGGCAAAAAGCTCGTCAATAAGCTGCAAATTCCCCTTGTTGAAGACTTCCTCGGGGACGCGACGGGCCAGGGTTTTGTTTTGCTCTGCTGACATAGTATTACCTCCTGAAAAACTAGAATTTGGGTGGAACTTTCAACGAGATGCACAACAACCGGGTCAGGGGAAAAGTTCCCTTCCCATTGGTTGTCTTGAGGGGAGGGTTTCCCTCATCCTGATCGCCACAACCAGGCCGGAGAGAAGGGTGATGGCTGCGATGACATGGATGGCAGTCGCCATACCCAGGAGATCTGCTATGAGACCGGAGAGGAGGGCGCCTACGGCATATCCCAGGTCCCGCCACAGACGGTAGACACCCATGGATGTGGCGCGCCAACCTGGATGGGCCACATCTCCGATGCTGGCGAGGAGGACAGGATATACCATGGCGGTACCCAGACCCTGGAGCCCCGCGCCGATGATCCACCATCCATACTGAGGCATAAGGACAGTGAGCCAGATTCCCAAAGCCTGGACTCCCATGCCCGCTGCAATCAGCCATTTCCGTCCCAGCCAGTCGCTCAAGGGGCCTGTGATGAGCTGGAGAATCCCCCATGTTGCCGGATAGACCGCTTTTATGACACCTATGGGGACAATGCCAAGGCCCAATGAGGCGAAGAAGAGGGGATAAATTCCCCAGGACATGCCGTCATTCAGGTTGTTCACAAGCCCCGACTGGCTGCAGGCAGAGAGAGACGGCTCCTTCCATGTCGTCAATTTGAAGATTTCACCGAAAGAAAGGTCTCGTCCGTGTGCATTGTGAGCGATCTCCCGCGCCTCCAGTCTGGCATGTCCCAATGTGTCACGGGAAAAGAAAGAGGACAGCAAGCCCGCGAGGACGATCCCGATTCCAAGATAAAAGGGGTGGGGTCGCAGTGACCAGGTGGCGCCGATGTAGCCCGTGAGCAGGGCCGTCAGTCCCACGGAAAGATATCCCGCAAATTCGTTCAGCCCCAGGGCAAGGCCTCTTTGTTTCGGTCCTACAAGGTCCACCTTCATGATGACCGTCATGGACCATGCAAGGGCCTGATTCACGCCGAGGAGGACATTGGCGACATCAAACCAGATCCAGTTGTTTGCCCAGATAAGGATAAAGGGAACAGGGAGGCCGAAAAGCCAGCCAAGAACCAGAACTCTCTTCCTGCCCCAGGTTTCGGAAATTCTTGCCGCAAAAAGATTGCAGAGCGCTTTTACGATTCCAAAGCTTACGATGAAGGAGACGATTGCCGTCCTGGAGGTCAAGCCGAATTCCCGTTCTCCTATGAGGGGAACCACAGTGCGCTCCAGGCCCACCATGGCCCCCACAAAAGCATTGATCAGCACCAATAAAACGAACTGGTCCAGGTTTTCCTTGAGGCCCAGTCGGATCGGCTCGGAATGGGGCGGGGAGGGTGGCATTTTATATGGGTACAGGAACCAGCCCCAGATTTTTCTGACGGTTTGTTTCAAATTCGGGGGGCTGGGCGGGCAGATCGGAAAGCATGAAACTGATGAATTCTTCCCTGGAACGAGGTTTCAGCGCCACGTTGTACCGCCGCTCGAATCCGATGGTGGAATGGGGCTTTCCGCTCAGGGACCTGCCGCAGGCAGAGCCGCCGAAGTGGGAAGGATAGACCTCAATATCATCCGGAAGGCGCATCAGCTTGTGGAAAAGGCTGTCATAGAGCTCTCCAGCCAGTTTCCTGGCCGTTTCTCTCCCATGAAGGTCCGGTCTTCCCGCATCCCCCACGAAAAGGGTGTCCCCTGTCAAAACAAACCATGCTTCGGGCCCCCGACTCTTGTCGGTGACCAGAAAACAGACGCTGTCCGGAGAATGCCCCGGGGTGTGGATGACCTTGACGTGGACATTGCCCATTTCCAAGCTGTCCCCGTCTGCCAGGAGTTGAGCAGGGAAGACCACGGGCGCTGATTCGTGGATGCCGATGACGGCGCCGGTCACGCTGCCCAGGTCACGGCAACCGGAAAGGTGGTCTGCATGTACATGGGTTTCCAGCACGTAGAGAATGCCCATCCCCGTTTCCCGGGCCGTTTCCAGATAAGGATCAATGGCTATCTGTGGATCCACCACAGCGGCAACGCCCCTACCGGCTCACCCGAAGAAATAGGAGATGCACCCTGTTTCCGGACGAAGAAACTGCCTGAAAATCACGGCGGCGCCTCCCCTGCCTGTTTTTTCTGCATGGCAAATGCAGCCAATGAATAAAACAGCCGACTTCGCCCGGGAATTCCCGACCTATCTCGATGTCCTTGCCGGTGCTGGCTCCAACTGGCGCAGCAATTGCGCTTTGAGGGCCTCATCTGCGAGGGAGAGTGCATTTCGATAGTGGGCGTCTCCGTACTGCCCTTCTGCGTCCTTCTTCCCGTTTGCCGGATGTCTGGACAGGGAGGAGGCGAGACTATGGCGCAACCGCACAAGCTCCGACCGGGCAAGGGCCCTGGCATCTTCCGGAGTGCCGGGGGCAGGGGCTACCAGGAGCTTGATCAGTCGTTTCAGGTATTCCTGTTGGACGGCCCTTCGGAAGCTTCCCCTTGCCGGCTTGCCTGCCAGCGATTCGCTCCAGATTCGGTTTGTGAGAAACTCGAAGTATTCGGGCAATGACAGGGTGTCTTTCGGGCTCTGACGCCGCTCGTTATCCGCCATGCGGGCAAGTGTCCTGGGATGGAGAAGGTGATCCAGAGTACTTCGCTGTATGCTTGCCACCCATTCCTGGAGAGGAAAATCCACACGAAGAGAGAGCTGCTCCGTTGTGCTGAACTGGTCGTAAAGGCGGTCAGGGGCGAGTTTGTTCAGAAGGTCCGGAGAAAATCGGAAGGGACCTTCCCTGAAAACGGCCTGATCGAGAAGATCGAGGGCCTCCAATTGCTTCTTTCGGGAGACGGGGACGAAAGGGGGCGTCCTGGCCGAATCTCCGGCATGCATTCTCTTGTAGACCACACCCCCCACATACTTGACAGGGACTTCCAGGGTGGAGGCATACATGCTGAAAGCGGCATTCATGGCGTTTCTCAGGATGTAATAGCTCTCTCCCCGGCGGGGGAGTTTCGCCGGAACACGCTTCCACAGCTCCCGAGCCAGCTCCAGCCTCTGCCGGGCAAAGCCCAGGGGGTCGTCGCTCAGATCATAGAGATTCGCCATGGGGTCAAGGGCGGAGGGATCGGCGCCCCGCGCGTCTTCATCCGTAGCATAAGCAAGCTCAGGTCTCGTTCCCGCCTGGCGTGCCATGGCATCGAGCTCATCCCGCTCACCTTCAGGTGTGGAAGCGGAGATGGGGAGGTAGCCGTACTCGATTGCCCAGTAGTCATAGGGCCCGATGGAGGCAGGGAAGTACTGCCCCTGTTTGACGCCCCTGGGGGAGATGTTTGTGGGGAGATATTCCATGATGGAAGCTGCAAGGCCCAGTTTCCCCGTTATGGCCCTGTTGTGAAGGTCTCGGAGCGGGAGCATTGTGCTCGCCCTGAAATTGTGTCTCAATCCGAGGATATGGCCCACTTCGTGAGTAATCGTCTTGCGGAGGTAGGCACAGACATATTCCAATGGGGCTTCATCCCCGATGAGATCTCCCCGAGCCGCCATGGTGAGCGCGCCGATGGCGGCGTCCTGGACTCCATCCCTGGCGATCGTGCATATCGCAGGATCGGAAGCCGAGGATGGAGGCTCTGATGCAGTCTCAAGTGGGGCGATCTGATACTTGTAGCCCCGTCGAACATTTCTCAGGGTCTCCGCCTCGATCAAGATATCCGCATCCAGAATCTGACCTGTAAGGGGATTGACCCTGCTTGGCCCCATCCCGCCAAAGGCGGGCCTTGAGGAGGTAATCCAACGAATCGTGTTGTATCGGATGTCCGCCGGATCCCATTTGGCGTCATCAGGCTGTATCTTCACATGGATTGCTTCCTTGATGCCTATTTTCTCATAGGCCTTGTTCCATTCGAGAATTCCATCCCTTACGGTGTCCCTGTATTCCATGGGGGTTGTATTCTCGATCCAGAAGACAATCGGCGCCTTGGGCGGGGAAAGGGGGAGCTGGGGATCGGCTTTCTCGATATGCCATCTGTGAATATAACGAACTATGGGAGTCTCGCCAGTGTCCCTGGAGAAATCTTTCCTCGCGGTCATGAAGTACCCGACTCGATCATCCACAAGACGGGGGCGATAGCCGTCCTCCGGAAGGGCCGAGAAGCTGTAGTGAACGCGCAGGGGAATGCTTCGGGGATCGGCCAGAGTGGGCAGCCGCAAATCAGGCGGCTTTGCTGTGGAGTAGTGAAGCTCCACATCCATCTCGATATTGAGAGGGAACGCCTTGAAGGCGCCCGCATGACTCTTCTCCTTGTCCAGAGAGTAAGGGGCTTGCAAGGTTGCGGTAAGGCGCTGGGCCAGACCCGGAATGTCCGTTAAGAGGAGTCCTCCAAGATTGATGAGAAGGGATTTCCGCTCAGGGTGGATCGCCTCCAATTTTGCCGCACCCATGATTGCGTCAGGAAAGGACTTCTCCACAGCCCGGCGGATCGGGCGGTCAGGGTCCGCGGTGAAGGAGGTGTTTTTCTTGAAGAGAAAGAGCTGATTGTTTACCTTGTGCCAGAAATAAAGATCTCCCCGATTTAGAGGGATTCCCGCTTGTAGAAAGAGATCCCCCAGACCGGTTTCCATCGTAATATTGGCCAAAAAGGGTTGATCCAACTGCCTGGGGTTGATCTCCGCGAAAAGGTCCCCTTTTCTTGTTTTGTACAGAGTGAAAAGACCCGGGGAACGGGCGGCGTCTTTTACGATTTCATCGAAGGGATTTTTCTCCTTAGGGGCTTCAGGCGCCCTGGCCTGGTCTCCGGGGGCCTCCTGGGGAAAACCGGGTCCGCAAAGAGCGAACAGGAAAAGAATGCACACAACTGCCCTGATCCAAGGGTA
Organism: Armatimonadota bacterium; assembly: GCA_016183865.1. Classification (GTDB taxonomy): domain Bacteria; phylum Vulcanimicrobiota; class JACPDT01; order JACPDT01; family JACPDT01; genus JACPDT01. Next base: position 21,435 of record JACPDT010000317.1, read on the forward strand.
CATGAATGTCTTACCTCCCATCAAAATAAGGGGCCAGTATTCCTGTGACAAATGCCGGGGCTCGGACCGGCCTCATCGTTTCAGCATTCACGAATACGAGGGTTGTTGATCCTGTAGCGACCGTTTCCCGCCCTGAGTCGTGGCTGATGGTGTACTCGAAATGGATCGAAGCCTTCGGAAGTTTCGGAATGACGGTGGTCACAAGCAGAAGATCGTCATACTTTGCAGTTCGCTTGTACTGAACGGTTGCCTCCGAGACAGGCAGAAGGACACCCTGGGACTCCACCTGGCGATAAGGCAAGCCCAGTGAGCGGAGCAGCTCCGTGCGGGCCACCTCAAAATATTCCAGATATTTGCCATAGTAAACGATTCCCATCTTGTCCGTATCCGCATAACGGACCCGGAGCTGTGTGGTATGCTCGATCATGAGAAAAGCATTCCACAGCGAGGAATCGGGAACCTCCTGTCAGAATGCCCCTCTCTCGCCTGAATTCACCACCTGAATTTTGCCACTCTAACCTTTTCCCCCGGGAGGGATGATCAGATGGCTCTGGTTAGGGAAACCCCAAGAATCGGCAAGGAACCCACCACTCATCCGCCGAAAACATCGGGCAAACCCTTCAAATTTCGGAGCTGGAGAACATTTGGGGAGGCATCGAGTGGTGTGAGACGGCTTTGGGTGTGGACGATTGCATTACTGATAGGGCTTCTGGGCTTCGTTCCCTCTGTCTATGGCCAGCAGGCTTCCTTCGGAGGGGGACAGGGACAGCAGACCGTGAGACTCGAATGGGCGCAGGGCTCCAACCCGGGCGGCACCGGGCACCGCAATGGGACGCTCTCCACTGAACGGCCCGCGGGAGTGACAGGGCCTCCTGCAAGAGAAGGCTTGCTTTGGGGGGAATTGTCGCTCGGCCCTTCCGGGCGGTACACTTTCGCCGCCAAGGCGCCTGGCGGTGCAGGCGCTGATGCAGTCACAGCATAGCGGAAGGGATAAGTGGCAATCAAGTTCCAGCGGGGATCCAACTGTGGAAGAAGGGGACAGATTCGATCTGCCCCCTTCTCAAGACCCCGGCAGGGCTGCTTCTCGCAAAACAACCCCGCATTCATTTCGTCAAAGCCCGGTCATTTAACTTCGTTGCTGAGCCGCAGCGGAGCCATTAACTTACCTGCCATAAGGGCGGCTGCCACTGTGGAGAATCCTACCATGATGCCCGGAGCCCCTCCCAGCGCAGAGATGACTCCTCCTGCTGTCAGGCAAAGCCCTGCCGCGATCCCCATGGCGGAACTTGCTGCTCTCGCATCGCTATTCGATTTGCTGGCCTCGATGATCTGGTCCACTGTGTATACTATTCCAAGACCGATATTCGCAAAAGCCAGGGCGGACGACGAAGCGGTGGAAAACCCCGCGCTGGCTCCACTTTTTGCAATAGTCAACGCAGTGAGTCCCACAAGACCGGCGCTGACTCCCAAGTCCACGGCAGTTCTGGCCAGGTTGTTTTTCGACTCGGAAGAAGCTGGAACAGGTTGCGCCGTCTCAGGTTGAGGCGCCGTGCTCCCTTTGGCGGCATTCAGTCCAGGGCGAACGAACACCGCAGTGGAAGAAACATTTTGACGAAGAGCTCCTAATTGTGGCTGTATCATTCTCTTTATCCTCCTTGATTCAAAGCTTCATTTGAGCTATCGCTTTGCTGGCCATGAGGGCTGCAGAGATTGTGGAAAGCGCCACCACAAATCCGCCCGGCCATCCGACCGCCTGCGAAAAGCCTGACGCGGCCAGGGAAATTCCGGCTCCGAGACCGAGCAAACCCCCGGCAAATTTTCCCAAGTCTTCCGGAGCGTCGTGATATCTGCCACTATTCGTAGGGACGGAAGCGACCTGCATCAACTGGTCTACTACATAAAAGATCCCGGCGCCCATATTCGCAAAAGCGATTGCCGGAGCCCCTGTTTTGGGGACTTCCAAAGCGGCTCCGCTGTTGAGAACAGTAAGCCCTGTGAGCCCGATCATCCCTGCGCCGATGCCCACATCGGCCGCTGTCTTGAGAATTTCCCTTGGCTCCTGCTTTCCTGGCTTATCGGTTTTCTGCTTGAGGCTGCCGCCATTGAGGGGAAGATGAGATGTGGATAGTGTTGGAAAAGGCGAAATAATAGTCATGTACCCCTACCTCCTTGATATAGTTTTTCTTATCGCCTGTACTACTCTAACAGAAAACAATGTGAAAAGATACAAGCAAAATGTAACAAATTTGAGAACTATTTGAAGGTTCCGTGGAAACCAGAAATTAGTAACCCCTGAGCTCGTCCATTCTGCGAAGCTCATCTGCTTCTTCTCTTAGTGCAGCGATCTCCACATCAAACTCGGAATCCTCTGATGTCGTGAACATGGCTTTGGGCGCAATCTGGTTCAGGTCGTGTTCGGAACCGGTGATCGTCATGGGCGCTGCGCCGTGAAGGGCCTCTTTTCGCTTGGAATCGTGGCGAGGTCCAAGATAAATCGGATCCACGGATATCCTGGAGCTCCAATCTTCCTGGAAAATGGTCTCGAATTCGCTGTTTACTTCCTTTGAGATGATATCTGCCCCAGCTTCTCTGTGGACGTGGAAGCCCGCGTGTGTCCAATTGGCGCTTCCCACGATGACGCGATCGCCGTCAAATGCGGCGGCTTTTGCGTGGAGCTTTTCCGCAGTTTCAGGATTACAGGTGTACCACATCGCCTGGATTCCCGACTGTCTCAGCTCCTGCACAGCTCTTTCGTTTACAGGAAAACCGTTTATTCTCAAAGGATGTACAATAACTTTTACATCTACACCGCGCTCATGGGCATCTTTAAGAGCCTGGATCACCGGTTTTGATGTAAGAGCGAAAAGTTCTGCATGAACTGAGCGCTTTGCTCCAGAGACTGCTTCCAGGACAGCTTCCTCATAAGGGGCGCCGGATTTGGGTCCTGATGTCACGACCCGCACAAGGGCATTCGCTTCCGGATGCGCGGGGGTCTTATTCATTGCAGGGAGGTCCTCTTTATCGCCTCCAGACTTGATCCAGTCTTGCCGGAAGTTCCGCTTCGCGTCATCTACGGCAGGACCGACGATTTCCACATCATAATCGTGATTCAGAGGAGAATGTTTGCCCCAGTTCATCCCTCCCAGAATGGCCTGATGCCCGTCTATGATCAGCATCTTTACATGACACAACTGGCCTTTTCGTGCAGGATAGAAAAGAACCTCAACGCCGCTCTTCTCAAGCTTCTCTTTGATCTCATCCCGAGGCGCCTCGAATTTATCATTAGGAGGGTCCATAATGACCTGGACCTTGATTCCTTTCCTGGCTTCCTGGATCAGGAGATCAACCATTTCCGGCTTCTGGAGATCATACATCTCGAGCCGTATGGAGGATTCGGCCCCCCGGATCGCTTCTTGTATATGAGCAAAGATCTCGTCCGAAGAGTCGGCAGGAGTGACGCTCTTGCCGGAAAGAAGGGCAACCTTGTTGCCGCTCAGATAAGAGGAGTCACCTTTGTCTCCTGGGGATCCCGGTTGATCGGACGCCTTCTTGTGTTTCTCCTTTTTTGGCGCCAGATCGCTGGGAAACGCGGCGCCGATGTTCTGAATCATGTGACAGCCCTCATTCTTGCGAACGGATTATGATGCGATCACAGCATAGCAGAAAGGATAAGTGACAATCAAGTTCCAGCAGGGATCCAACTGTGTGCCTGTCCCCGCGGTCCCCCAAGGCTATGGTATATGAGTTTCCATTGCCGGTGTCGCCATTCTGATAGACCGCGAGTCTCTTGCAATTGGAATTCGTCTGTACTATAATAGTAAAAAAGATCCAGGCCGACATTCGGGTCCCTGGTGACCCTGAGAGGGTGAGCATGTGAAAAAAAAGGATGAAAACAAGGAGCAAGGACACGAGGTTTTGACCCGACGGGCGGCCATGAAACGAATCGCCGCCGCGATGGGCGGGGCAGCGTTGGGAGTCGGAATGTTCGGGCAGGCCCCGGAGGCCTGGGGCCAGTACTCAAGCTCCAGGCAGATCGCCCGATACATAAGCATTGAGGGCTCATACGTAGACACCGTCTATGTAGACAACAAGTACGTCAACCGCGGCCCGAGCTATAAAGACTACGTGTCTTTCTATAAGAGCTACTCAAGCCACAGGCCGCCGCCGCCTCCGGGCAAGAAGTAGCGCTCTCTTCGGAAGGATACCGGCTGTGCTCGGCGGTGGGAAAGGAGGGACGAGCTTCGTCGCGTCCGGCGTCTCTTCTCTCGATGGGGAGGAATAAGGCCCGTGGCTGTCTATAAGAGCCCTCTAATGGCTTTGTAAATGATTTTCAGGCTCAGTCCATTCATACAGTGTCCGTCCCCTTCCGGGCAGTCCGTCTGGTAGCTGTCCGCACTGCCCTTCCCGATGCACCCTTTCGCATACTCACAATTCACGTCCGCCTGCAGATGGACTTGTCCCGAGTAGCCGTAGACTCGATGATCGGTCGGTCCCCAGAGGACGACCGCCGGAATTCCGCACAAATGGGCGGCATGCATGATGAAATTGTCTGATGTGACAACAGCATTGAAGCGCCCGACAAGAGAGATCAATTGTCTGGGCGTTGTCAATCCCAGCAGACTGTGGGCTCCCCGGATATAGCGATCCCTCATTCTCCCGGCCTGGACGATCCCGATCCCGTCTCGATTCAGAACCTCCACAAGGGATTCCCATCTATCGAGGGCCATCTGTTTTCTGGGAGAATCGGAGCTCTGGCAAACCAGAACATTGCGCTTTTTCCACGGTATGAGGCCAGGGAGAACGGGATCATCCTCCGGCGTCCAGGGGATGTAGAGGAGCTCCGGAACAGGAGTCGCGATGCCGAACATGCGGGCCAGAACCTGATAAGCCCTCTTCCCGTGAAGCTTGTAGTCTTCCTGGTCCCAGTAATTTGTGCCGATGAATCCGGCCCCTGGAGGGGGATGGCCGATGTGAGCGATTGCCGGGTGGCCCTTAAGAAGAGGAGGATATTTTGTTCGGGAAACCAGGTTGAATTGTCGAGAGGGATCCTGTTCCACAACCTGTTTCAGGACTCCCGAAATCATCAGGGTATCTCCCAATCCCCCGACGGGGTTGATCCACAAGAGATCTCCGTTTCCCATCGCGGGTTCAAGCTGCCTTTTTCCCGCAACCTTTGTCCCTTGAAGGTGAAGGGCATTTTCCGCCTGAGCCGGCTCGGCAACCGCCGATTCGCCTCTTACTGTGGGCTCGAAATATTGCTCAATAAGATCCCTCTTTGCCGCACACCATTCCGTTTTGTGAAGAAATGACCCTGAATGGGACCACGAGTCGAGGGGGCAGCCCCCGTGGCAGATGTTCCAGAACCGGCAGCCTTTGCATTCCCCCTTGGGTAGAACCTTGTTGCGCTCAAGAAGGGCAGCCCTCTGGGGATCTGCAAAAACCTGGGAAAAGGACTTGTCGAAAACGGAGCCATAGGGGAGCAGGCCCCAGTCCCCCGAACGGCCGCAATGCGACAGGCTTCCATCGGGCAGCAGGTTCAAGTGCGTATGGGCGCAGGCCCCTGAGTCGCAGCACATCAATGATGGGCTTCCCTCAAGAAGATTGCGAGTCAGGGAAAAGAAGGGCTCCACCTGGCCATACTGTTCACGGCGCTTCCACCATACGGGAAAGATCGCCCCGAGAAAATGGGCGTATTCCTCGGGGGTGATTTTCAATTGCCAGGGGTCCCCGCCATAGAGAAGGACAGGGTTGAACATGAATGATCCCTTCGGGGAGAGGTTGGAAAGAAACTGAAACACCTCGAGGGGTTTCGCCAGAGATCGCCTTGTCACCACATAGATGACTCCCCAACTGAATCCTTCTTCTTCCACGAGACGGAGAGCCTCCATGAACCTCTTGTTATAGGTCTTTGAGTCGCGTTTGGGCCCCAGACCTCTGATATCTCCTATGGGATCGTAGCTTGTGCCTATGCTTCGAATTCCCAGCTTTCCAAGAATCTCCGCGAACTTCCGGGAAAAGAGAGTAAGGTTGCTCTGCATATCATGCCTGATGCGGTCGCATGTTTTGGGGCAATGCTTCTCCTGAAAAGAAAGAGCCTGTGAGAAAAAGTCAGGACCCAGCAAAAGGGGTTCTCCACCGTGCCAGATGATTTCCATGTGCTCTTGGGGTCGTTCCAGCAGGAACTCATTGATCCGACAAAAGAAGATCTCCAGGGTCTCGGCGGACATGGTGGGTGTACGGGGTTTCTTGCGCACAACGTCGCAATAGGCGCATCTCCCGTTACATGCCTCCGTGGGCTTGAAAATTACGGTTGCCATACCCGCGACTCCTCATTCTGCAGTTTTCGGGCTCTGTTCTGACAGGCTGTTTCCAACATTTCACGGAAAAAAGCGGAGCACCCATTGTTTCCGGGCTTATTTGGAGCGAATCTTCCAAGGCAAGCTTTCCATCCGACGCAAGAGGCGCAGTGGTGGTTCTCGGCCAGGAGTCGTCTCCACCTGTTTGTCCTTTCCCTGATCGCTGGAAATTCGGCATCTTCTTCGATTTTTGAGAGATCATGGGCGATGAACTTCCTTGCCTTGAGATCCCCTCGATACAGCGCCACTCGCCCTGTTGCATCAAGATGCAGAAAATGCCTCGGGTCATCGAACCATATGGACCCCCATTCCAGGTATGCGGAGGGGTCATAGTTGGAAGCAATGAAGGCAAAAGGCTCGATTGAGGCGTGGGGAACGCGCTCAAGCACGGCATAGGTCATCAAGTCTGTGAGGGCATCCCAGTCCGTCCCGCCGTCGCCGAAAACCGCGCAAGAGTGAATCCCCACAGAAGACAGGATCCGAAGGGCAACGATATTGTCGGGATGGTTGCAGGGCAGGTAAACTCGCAGATCAAGATCCCGCAGCAAGTTGAGACCTTTTGCAAGATTGCGGAATTTCCCCAGAGATGGCGCCATGATTGCCAGGGGAGTTCCTTTCAGGTTTTCCCAGAGGTCGAGGTCGGACAGCGGAGAATCGGATTCCACCATCACGCAAAGGAGGTTGTTCCCGCTTTCTCGCACATGCCTCGCAGCCTTCTGAGCGTGATGGAGGCCGGTCACCTTCACGGCCACCGTGTATCCCTGAAGGCTTCTCAGCAGGGTCTTGTTATGGGGACAGACGATTTTTGGCAAGCTCATCCTCGATTTCCGGAAGCCTCACAGGCGCCTCAGGGATAAGGCGGTTCAGGACCTGGCACAGCCCACCCCCGGCGCAAACACAGTCTTCCTGGTATCTGCAGCCATCGCATTCATCATAAATTCCAGGAATCTCCGCCTTGATCTCATCCCTGAGTTTCCAGAAATGATCCTCGATCTGTTTCATCGAGTTGAATTCAAAGAGCGATTTTCTCCGGTAATTGGAAAGGGGAAAGCAGAAATAGACACCCATATCGGGCGATATGTCGCAGGCCGGGCCGCAACCAAACTCGACAGCGCCTCTGAAGCGGTGAAGCCATCCCAGCTCCTCATCATTGAACCGACAGATGGGAAATCCGCAGTCCAGTCCGGGCCTGACCCGGAGCGTATCGAAAAGGGACCGATAGGAGTATAGCCGCTCCACGACATGTCTGATTTCCTTCGGGTGGATGAAACGGCTCCCTGCACCCGGGATGGGGTGGGCGATGCCGATGCGCAAATGTCGCTTCAAGCCGAAACGGTTGATGAGGTCAAAGAGAAAATCGAGCTTGAAATCGGGGCGATAGATATTGAAGCCCGGACTGACCCAGGGCCCCATGAGGGAGAGAAAACGTTGGATGCTCCCTGTTTCCTTTTCTGAAGCGGGTGTCTGCGCAGGATCATTCAGGTTGCACACAAGGGAAAATCGGTCTGTGTTGACATCGCAGAGGTGATGCTTGAGCTCTTCGAGCCTGGAGGGGCTCAGGATTCCATTCGTGAAGACTGTAACATCAAAGCCTCGTTCCAGCAGATAGAGGACAAAATCAACAAATTCGGGGTGTACCGTCGGCTCCCCGCCCAGAAGGGACAAATGCCTCTCCCCTGATGCCTTGAGGAAATCCGCGATGTAGATGAGGTTCTCCCAGGACATGCGAATCCCGGTGTCCCCCGACATTTCTTCCTTTGCGAAACAATAGGGACAGGAGCGGTTGCACCGTGTGGTAAGAAGTATATTCGCCATGCCTGGGGGTAAGCAGTCAGCAATCGGTCACCCATCTGACAGCTTACCGCTTATCTGGCCTCCTCGATCGTGACCGTCACGCTTCCTCCCCTGTTCGAGCCGTCAAAGACGGTAAGGACGTATTTACCTGTATCCGGCAATTTGCCTTCCCAACTGTTGACCCCATCCCTGGCACCCTCGTTGGGGGGATGGTAGTTGCCGCCTGACGCAGATTCGAGATGGCCATAAGGCTCCATCCCCGCGGCCTGGGCCTGCATATGGATGCGTACCTTCTGCCCGCGTGTGGCCTGGAACCGGATCTCCGATGCTCCGCCTTCTCCCGCCACTGTAACGGTCTTTTTCACGGCGACATGGATCGGCTGGTTCCAGGAGGCGCTTTGGGTGCCGGAACGGACGAGGACCCCTGCGGTGAAGTCTCCGATACGCTCATAAGTGTGGGCAGGGTTTTGCTCACCGGATGTAGAGCCTTCCCCGAAGGTCCATCGGTAAGAGTATTTGCCTTTTCCGCCGACGGCTTTGCACTGGAACTTCACTGTCAGTGGGGGCGCTCCATCGGTGGGCGTTGCGGCGCAGGAGATCGTGAGGGGCAGCTTCTCCGCGGACAGGGTCCATCCCGCCAGAAAGCCGATCAGGACCAGGAAGGCCGTGCAGCAATACACGAAGGCACGGCCACCGGGTTGTGGTTTCCAGGTAAGCCGAATGTTCATTCAAGATCCCCCCATTCATTTCACGTTGTCCCACCGATTTGATCCGGACCAATTCCCTCATTCTTCCACAATTTTCAGGCAGTTCCTTCGGCCCTTGTACCGCCCCTGCCCAATTGGCCGAAAAAGCATCTTCCAAATCCCTCGACGAACCGGTACGCAGTTTTGCGAACAAGCAATCACGTCCCCTGTGTGGCTGAATGCCGACCGCTGGATGCTGAACGTTTACAGGCTGGCGCTCGGCCGTCGGGGCCTGTCGTTCACCAGGCGTGTTCCCTGACCGACAAGCTTCATCACATTCTGCTGGAGAAATGCGGGGGCACTGTTCGCGGCGATTTGAAGGAGGGTGTTCCATCTGAAAGGTGGCGGCACGTCCCACTCAACCTTGAATTCGGCTCCGGAGGCCGCGTCATGTTCAAATTCAGATTCAAAAACCGTCTTTAGATGCCGGGCAAGGTCAGGGTCCGATATCCGCAAATTCAGCTCCTTGTTCAAGTAGAAAGCCTGCGGCGTCCAGTCGCACGAACCTGCAAGAACTATCTCATCGTCGAAAAGGGCCATTTTTGTGTGAAAGTGGCGCCGGCAGTCGTCGGGTGAGCGCTTTTCATCCTTGAAGATTCGCGTCTCCACGCCCGATTCCGTCAGTCTCTCCCATGCTTCCCTGTTGACCGGAGCATTCGAAAGAAGAACCCGTATCTTCACACCCCCCTGGTGTGCTTCGATCAGCTCATTCACTACATTTTTGTCCGTGAGCCAGTACATTCCCACATCTATGGATTTCTTTGCCTCCCTGATGCTCCGGTTCACGTGTTCCGCGATTCTATCGTTTCCCGGCTTGCTTCCCACGATCTCGACGGCGGGGCTTTGATCGTAGTGAATCACGTAGCGGGGTGTGCCGCCCGATTCTCTCCAATCTTCCTCAAAGAGCCTGCGGGTTTCATTTACAGTATCGCCTGTGACAAGAAAGGAGAGATCAAAGTTCTCATTTTTTCCGAACATCTCGCCCCAGTTCTTGCTGCCCACGATGGCCGCTTTGTCGTCAATAATGGCCAGTTTCGTGTGATTGAACTGCCAGAGGGACTTCGTGATCGGATATTCCAGAACGGCAGCCCCTGCGGCCCGAAGATCATCCATGGTTTTGCGGTGTATTTCTTCATCCTTTTCAGACCAGCCGAGAGGATTGTTCATGATCCGGACTTTCACTCCCTCTGCCAGCTTCTCTTTCAACAGGTCAGCCATGATTGTGCTCTTGAAGGAGAACATCTCCACGTCAATGGAACGGACGGCTGAGCGGACCAGACTCAGTGCCGCGGGGTCAATCGCCTCATTCGAGAGGGGAACCAGGGTCGTAGCTCCGACTTTGAAGGCAGGCTTGTCCCCCAGCCCGATGGAGCCGGGGTCGAAGGGTTCAGGGGGCTCGGCCTGGCCTTTCTCCGTGGTGTTCCTTTCCTTCTCCCCATGAAAAACGGAATCCCCGAACAAACGGCCATATTGGCTGCCGATCTCAAACCCTTTTCGTCCGCCGCGATAAAGGCCGACAACGAGGCCAAGGGGGGTGCCGATCACCATTCCCGCCGCGTTTGCAATCGCGTTGCTCCCCGTCGTTTCCTCCAGGAATTCGTGAATTCTGTAAGTCGGTTTTGCAAGAGTATTTTCGATCTTGCCGAATCCGTACACCGATTCAGGTGAGTATTTGCACGCAATCTCTGCATTCACATCGTCAATCTTGTCTCTGGCCGCCCTGTCCGAGAGATAGGCGCCAAGGCCGGCGCCGACAGTTCCCATCAATGCCGCCCCTGCCAGGCCGCCTGCCAGGGTGACCGCCGCTCGGCCCAGACGCTCCAGATATCCCTTTTCGGTGGTCCCTGTTGACTCTTGCGGCTTCCTGTTTTCGGAAGTATTCCTCAGATAATGGGTCTCATAAGAGAAAATCTTTTCACCAGGTTCATACCGGTAATTCATGTGGGCAGGCACGAAGTCGTGCCCATGACCTGACTCCTGGTGGGAGACGACGGGGTCTTCGCCGCCGGAAGCGGTCTTGTGGCAGCGCATCATACGCATGAAGCCCATGGTGCCGCCCTTGAAGAGTCCGTATTCCTTCACCGCTTCCAGGGTGTATTGGGAGCATGATGGAGTATACTTACAGCCATAATTTCGGTCATCCCGCAGGCCTGCCGAAACATGCTTCTGGTACTTCCTGATGGCCCAGACGCCGAATTTGCCGAGCACTGGAGAGACAGGATCTCGCATATCTTATTCTAGCACTATCCATAGGGCTTGTGAATAAAGGAAATGTGAACAGTCAGAGGGTTGCAGCCATAATCCCCCATCAAAAAAATGTTGAACTTGGTGGCGCCTGTATGGTCAAAGGAATCAGGGTTTGTTCAGTGATTTTTCGATCACCAACGAGGTGCACTCTTGTTACGTTTCTAAGGAAAAAGCGAGGGTGAGCTTGCG
>JACPDT010000311.1 GCA_016183865.1 Armatimonadota bacterium
GAGTCAGAATCCAGGAGTCAGAATCCAGGAGTCAGAATCCAGGAGTCAGAATCCAGGAGTCAGAATGAGGCCGTCAGCAAGCTGCTGGAGGCCTATTCGCAGGCTATTCTGAATTCTGACTCCTGCATCCTGTCTACCTGCATTGATAGTATGCTTTTTGGATAGTTCCTTCGACCTATGGACATACGCGGAACTCCCTGATATAATGATGTTGTTAATAAACTGATATGTAATACCAATCCCAACAGCATCCGGAGGATCGCGTGGAACCAGGGAGACGAGTCGCGCTAAGAGGAATGAGCCTGATCGAGCTTCTCATGGCCATCAGCATTCTGGCCGTAGGATTTATTTTCGTTCTTGGCATGTTCCCTTCCAGCATTCAGGGAATCAAGCAGGGAAAGAATCTTTTTTATGCATCTCGCCTGGCTCAATGGCAGATCGAGAAAGTTCACAACCTCACCTATGAGCAGGTTCAACAGTTGGACACATATGTTCCCGCCGGCTCCCTCGCTTCTTACGACAACCAGACCGTAACGTTCAACTTCTCGGCGGACAAGGTGGCCATAGTGGCGGGTTCCCTCGATGAGGTGAGGGTTCAGGTAAGCTGGCAGGAGAAAATGCCCGCAGGAAATCTTCAATGGAAGAACTATGTTCTTTCCACCTACGTCAAGAAGGACTAAAAAGGTGACGCATCCATGAAAGCGCGAAAAACTTCGGGAATGACGATGGCCGAGCTTCTGGTGTATTGCGTGGTTTTCAGCTTCTGCCTGACCGGAGTATTCGGAATTTTTAAGGCTGGTAAGGATTCCTTCGAGGTGGGGGCGGTCAATGTGGATCTGCAGGGGAACGCCTTGCGGGCTGCCCGGCAACTGGGCAGGGAGCTTCGTGAGTCCAATTGGACCTCAACCCAGAATTTCACTACATCTCCAAAGGGAATCATTTTTGTCTCACCCAGAAACCCCTCGGATAATAATTCTTTCGATTACAACGTGACGGAAAAGAAAATTTACTGGCATAAGCTCGTTTGTTATTACATCGCCACCAATTCGGCGACCGGCGTAAAGGCGCTTTTTCGAAAAGAGGTCGCCATCAATGCCACTTCAGCCAATTCTTCCATAACCGCCCTGGATGCCGCCCATGACACGACAACCGAATTCGCCAATGACAACACTCTGAAGCGCAAAGTGATCAGCGATTATGTGGATGAGACCCAGTCTGCCATTACCCAGGAGACCAGCACGAAATCTTATGTTGTCATGCTCATTTTGAAAAAAGAGACCAGGAGATTGAAGAAAGACGTGCCCAGGTATCATGAATTGATACTGGATGGGAAGACGCAGACCGGCAGTTCGAACAACGGCTTGATCCGTGTCACAGTGAGAAACCAATGGTAGCAAGTGTGGCGTCAAACGTCGAGCGTGTCTGACTCGGGTGACGGTGAGAACCAGTGGTAGGGGGTAAAATGGAGATGCTCAGAAGAAAATCAGGGCGCCAAGGGATGGCTATGGCTGTGACTCTGGTTACTCTGGCGATCGTGAGTCTTCTCGGACTGGCCATGGGAACCATCGGGATGCAAAGTATGAATGAAAAGCTCAGAGACAGCCATAACACTCAGGCCTTCTACGCAGCGGAGGCCGGTGTCTTGAGGACCATCCGTGAAGTTGATGTAGATAATAGCTGGTCCACAGGCTATTCGAATCAAGCCTTGAGTCTCGCTAATGCCCAATATACGGTTACAATCTATAACAATCTGACAGGGACTTCCGATCTCGTGGTGCCGGGGGTGGGGACTATCCCGATGCGGGAGGCTTATGTTCATTCAGAAGGGCAGGCGGGGCCTGTTCTTCTGAACGGGCAAAGGAGAGTCAAACGGGTCCTGAAAGTGTACCTGTACAAATTGCCTGGAAATCTTTTCCCCTATGCCGCATTCGGGGATCAGGGAGTCACGATGGGCGGCGGCGCCACAACGGACAGCTTCAATTCCTCTGTGGGAAACTATGCCAGTACCCAGGCTAGTGTGGATGGCGACATAGGCACCAACGGTACATCGGTGAATATCATTTCCCTCGGCGGCACTACTACTACGGTAAATGGAGATGTTGCCGTAGGGGTCGGTGGAGTTCCAGCGACAGCCATTCGGACAACGGGGGGGGCAAGCTATTCCAGCTCATCGGTCCTTACGAGCCCTGTTCCCATGGATTCAGTGCAGGCACCCACGGGAACAAGCCTCGGAGACCAGAGCATTAACGGCACCGTTACCCTCCCTCCTGGGATTTACGGTTCTCTTACCGCGACGGGGGGCGCCAACGTTACTTTGACGAGCGGCACCTATGTCTTCACTACCCTCAGTCTCTCGGGGAGCGCCCAGTTGAATATCAGCGTCTCCGGCGACCCTGTAATCATCTACATTCTCGGGGACGGAAGCGACGCAACAAAGGACCTGGATCTCGGTGGGGGCGGCCTGATGAATACCTCTCAGGATTCCACGAAGTGCATCATCCTGGGCACGGACGGCTGCACAAGAGTGGAGGTAGCAGGCGGAGCGGATGCCTATTATGCCGTCTATGCCCCCAAGGCCGACATGACCGTAACAGGCGGCGGGGATGTGTACGGCTCTCTCATCGGAAAGACGATAACCAATACAGGCGGTGCCGATATTCATTACGACAAGGCCCTGGAAAATTATGACTGGGGTCAAGTCATCAAGCCTTTTGTCGGCGCCTGGATGGAGGACTAACGAAGCCTGAGCGGCTCTCTTCCCCTTGTGCCCCTCCCCCCTGCAGGGGGAGGTCAGGTGGGGTGATGTGATGTGGAAGGATTAGCGAAGCCGCAGAAGCTCCCTTTCCGCCCACGGTCGGGCCTCGGGGTGCCGTTTCTTGATTCTGTCCATGAGGCGCAGGAATTGGGCCTTTTTCCCTGCCCCGTGGTATCGCATAGCCCAGGTTTGCAGAAGTCCCAGTTCCACCTTCACTTCAGGGTAAGTTTCGAGCAGTGTTTCCCAGTACCTGAAGGCTTCCTCCTCGGCAGCCGGTTCGGTCTCGCCATATTCATAAGAGTGCTCGGCCAGGAGGTAGATTGCCCGCATGTGGAGATCCCCCTTTGGAATCTGCTTTTCGATGCCCAGGAGGGTATCTCGGGCTTTCTTCGGGTCATCCTGGAGCGCCTGAAGTTCGGCCTGGGCCATGGTCGCCAGAAACCCGAGGGCATCCCCCTGGGAGCTCTCGGCAACCCGGGTAAACTGAGTCAGTGCCTGTTTCAAGAGATCCTCCCTATTTGGAACAGAGTTGCTTTTGTACAATTGCGTGAAAAGGGAGCCCAGCAGACACCTTCCATAGGTCTGCCATGGGGTGTCGGGAGCCCTGTTCAGCAGCTCTTCCAGCCTTGCCGCGCTCTGCAGGGTCGCCGCCTTCTCCGCCGCATCCAATGGCCCCAGCTTGAGACAAGCCGCGGAGGCCAACATCTCCGCGGAGTCTGCCAGAGGGGACCCGGGGTAGTCCCTTGTGAAGGCTTCGAGCATTTCTCTCGTCTTTTTTCCATAGCCGTGAAGATACCAGCGATAGGCGCCAAGGAAACGCAGAACCCCTTCCTCCGGTCCCGTTTGAACGGCTCTCGCCGTCTCCCGGGCCACGTTCCCGCGAAAGCCCTTGGGATCTCCTGATGCGATCTGCTGGAGCCCTTCGGAGGATGCCGATATTTGTCTCAGACGATACAGGCAGACCGCTTCCCAGAAGGCGCCGCTTTTTAGGATGTCCTCCGTGGGAAAAGTTACGGTTCCCCTCTCTTCGGCAGAAAAAGTCTTCTCATCCGAAGGGTCGGCCGTTTCCCTGAAAAGACCGGCCCCCTGAGAAAAATCGCCCTGGTCATAGAGGAGCTCTGCCAGGAGATATTTCAGGAATCGCTGTTTGGGAGAGTCGGGAAATTCCGCGATCAGCCCCTTGAGATACTTTTTCCCATCTTCCCAGAGCTGGTATTTTTTGAATTTCTCCTTGAAATGAAGAAGGTAGAAGCTGCTCAACTTGTAATGAGCTCCAACTTTGAATAAAGCTTGTAAGGAAAGATACTCGCTTTCCAGTTGCCGGGTGAGGAAGGTATTAGCCTGGGAAGCATCCGGCCCGCCTTTCCCCTGAAGCTCCCTGGCCAGTACGTGGCACGCTCCATAGAGTTTCCTGAGGGCGTCAAATTTGTCCGCAAGATCCAGGTAGTAAGTCTTCCCGCCGTCTTGTTTCCCTTTTTTTTGGGTTGGCGCGGATTCTCCGTTCTCGAGGAGTTTCTGCTTTTTGAGCAGTATCTCCCGGAACTGGTCGGCCTTGCCCACCAGAAACTGGGCGAGTTTCACGGCTCTTCGCTGGTAGTCCGTCGAGATCATAAGACGGCTGATATATCTGTTTCTGCTCATCTCCGCCGTTGCCGCCTCGTCCCCTCCCGGCGGGGCAGGCTCCGGATCGCACAAAGACAGGGGGGGGAAAATCTTCATGGATTCCAGGGTATGATAGGCATCCTGAAGGGATTCCTCGCCGTTCTGAAAATAGGCCTCAACAGCCTTGAATATGTACTCTTCCGCCGCTTCAGGCTGCATATAGGCGTTTGAATAGAGAAGCTTCGCGATGTACTTGTACTTGTAGGCCGCCTGAAGGTGCTTTCCTTCCGATCGCAGCCTTTCTCCCTCTTTTTCCAGAGTGACCAGATAATCTGAAAAGGCTTTCAGGTATGACTTCGCTCCGGAAAGAATCATCTGAATCGTCCGCCAGCCGTGTCCGTTCTGATCCCATCCTTCAAAGGAGTGCTGTCTGTATTCCTGGTCCACAAGACGGGCGACGCGCACCTGAAATGTGACTCCTGAGAAGCTTGTACCTGTCTCATTCTCTTCGAGCCAGATCTGGGGCTCCAGCTTTTCCCACAGGGTCTCGTAGTTCCCCTGGGGGATTATTCCTTTTCTGGGCAGGAGCCCTCGTTCCTCGTACTCCACCTGGATAAGCCCCTCCTCTTCCCAAATTCTGAGGAATTGCAGCCGTCCGTCCTTGTCGTTCACGGTGACGGCAATTTCGCTCACCTGGGCCGCAGCCGGGGGAGGGGGATCCTGGGGGCCGATCTGTTTCTCTTCCGCGGACGAGGGGCACACCATCAGGGCAATGATCCAGAAGATGAGGAGAAGGCGGGCCAGCTTGGGCATGTGTCCCCCTTTTGGACAAAGGGCGCCGAAAGTCCTCCACAACAAATGGTCATCGGCTTCTCCGTGTCCTCTGTGCCTCTGTGGTGAAATCCGGAGGGTGGATTTGGGGTAACAGGAAATCGAGGCCCTGTGGGCGAAGGGCGACATAGAGATGAGAGATATCTTTGGCGGCAGCCCCTGGGTCCCTGCACTTCTTTCCCTGGCCGTCCCTGGAGCAGGGCAGGCAACTTGTTTGCGGATAGTAAGGGGATTGATTTTTTTTGCTTTGACTCAGGTCGGTTTCTTCTCTTTCCTGGCCCTGGCCTGCTGGACTTTGCTCCATGCCCCCTCCGCCTCAAGCTATCTCCGGGTCCTCTCTTGCGGCGCCATTCTCGCCGTGCTGTGGATCGCCAACGGGCTGGACGCATATTTCCTTGCTCTGGGCATCAGGAGGCGGAAGATACCTGCCTCATTGGGGGAAGCGGATTTGCGATTCTTGAGATGGACCGGAAGAGTACCTTTTGTAGGAATAATAATACCGCAGCAGTTACTCATCTCCGGGAAGGAACAGCCTGGGCCCCTGACGAATCATCTGACCGAAGGCGGAGAGAGGTGAGTCATATGTCTTCCTCCAAAATTGAGTGCAAAGGTGCACTGGTCAAGTGGAAAAGCCGTGGTGGAATCATTCGCTGGATCTGCAATGTCTGCGGAAAAGCGTACGATGAAGCCTCGCAAGGCCAATCCTGTCAGAATGAGTTCACCGGACGCAATGGGTCTTCCGCCGCAGAGGAGTTCGCGAATGCAAAGGAGGAGTACCGCGAAAAGCTCAGGGACCTCGAAGCATTGTGGGTAAAAGTGGACTGAGTCTTCGCACTGTTTGGGGAACCGACGACATCAACGGGAAGGCAGGTATTAGACGCACCCGTAAAGCGGGTGCGTTTTCACGAAGGGGGCTGAACCTGTGATTGATTACACGAGAGCGGCCAGAGAGCTGCAAGTCAAAGTTGACCGAATGAAGGAGTATCTTTGACTTCGAAGGAAAAAAATCGCGCATTGGAGAACTTGAGCGGCAGATGTCCGCTCACGATTTCTGGGAGGACCCCGAGAAGGCACGAAACGTCTCCAGGGAAGTAGCTTTACTAAAACAGAATACGACATCCTGGGAATCCCTTCACTCCCGTGTGGAAGACCTGCATGTATGTGCAGAGCTTGCCGGGCAGGATGAGGAGCTTTCCCGCGAATTCGATCAGAGCTACGGAGAAGTCGCCCGCGAGATCGAAGCCATGGAACTGGCCACGCTCTTGAGCGGTGAGCATGACGGGCAATCTGCGATTCTCACTGTCCACGCAGGTGCGGGGGGAACCGAGTCGCAGGACTGGGCGGAAATGCTTCTTCGCATGTATTTGAGATGGTCGGAGAACCATCGCTACAAGGCACAGATTGTAGACATCTCTCCAGGCGAGGAAGCAGGTATCAAAGGGGCTACAGTGGTCATCGAAGGGCTGAACGCATACGGATATCTGAAAGCGGAGCGGGGAGTCCACCGCCTTGTAAGGATTTCGCCTTTTGATGCGGCCCACCGCCGCCACACTTCTTTCGCCTCTGTTGAGGTGATTCCTCAGATAGAGGAAGATGCCAAGGTGGAGCTCAGAGAAGATGATCTCAGAATAGAGACCTACCGCGCTTCCGGTGCAGGCGGGCAGCATGTCAATAAGACCGATTCCGCAGTCAGAATCATTCATATTCCCACAGGCACGATCGTCCAATGCCAGAACGAGCGCTCCCAACATTCCAACAAGGTGACTGCACTGCGAATCTTGAAGGCAAGACTCCTGGAGCGTGAAAGAGTAGAGCAACGGAAGCGCATGGAAGAAATCCGCGGCGAGCAAAAGGAGATTGCCTGGGGGTCTCAGATTCGTTCCTATGTTTTTCATCCCTACAGTCTGATCAAGGATCTCCGCACAGGGGCGGAAACAGGGAATGTGCAGGCCGTAATGGATGGCGAGATAGATCAATTCATCAGGACATTCCTGGAGTCTTCCAAGGGGTCCGGAAAGATGACGGGTTAAGCCTATGAGAAGCCTCTCAGGGCTCCTGCGCAGGAGGCTCTGGGCTTTTTGCCTGCTGCAGACGGTGTTGCTTGCAGTTGCCCTTTCTTTCCTTTTCGAACAAATTGAGACAAAGGCCGGATCCCGCAGTCTCTCCTCAAACAGTGACAAGATTCGCCAGATCATTTTTCACCGGATCAATGAGTTGAGGGAGCAGTGCCATGCATGCGCTCGGACCATCGCTTCAGAACCCTTCATGGTTGAGAATATGGAGAAACAAGAGGTTTCCCGTTTGGAAGCGCTTGTACTTCCCACTCTCCGTTGGCACTCACTGAGCGATGTGATAATTGTTTCCCGCGATCTTGAGCCCCTGGTTCGCTTCAGGAAAACCGCAAAACAAGGAACTCAACCCCTCTCAGCATCGGAGATTTCCTTGCTCAGGGCCGGTGCAGGGGAGAAGGAAAAGACAGATGTCTTCCTTCGGGGCGGAGGGCTCAGCGTGGGTTCCTTTGTTCCGGCGTATCGGGAGGGGGAGCTGATCGGCGCAGTCGGTGTTGTCGCAGATCTCGACCGCAGATTCTGCCTGTCCCTGAAGAAGCTCACCGAAGGGGATCTGGGTTTCTTCCTGGAGGACCGCTGTCTCGCTGCTTCCAGCCCCGGATTCGGGTCGGAGGGAAAGCGCGTCCCCGGCTGGCGTGTGAAGGCCGCCTACCACGGAGTCCCGGGCGATCGGGCAGGAGCTGAGAAAGCCGGTGGCCTTGTCGGCAGGGACAGGCTCCTTCGCGTGGATGGCGACCCCAGACAGAGTTGGGTCGAATGGCGCACCCCTGCCGGCATGGCAGGGGCCGGATCGGGCCTGCGAATCTGGCTCCCCGCATTGGGCGTGGGTTTTGCAGCCAGCCTGGCGTCCGCACTTTTCCTGTGGACCGCACTCTCGGTTCCCCTCAGGTTGAAAGAGAATCGTCGGAAGAGGCCCGATTCAGAGAAAGAAGAGTTCATGTTTTTGAGAAAGACGTACCAGGAGATTTCCCTTTCCCAGAAGGAGCAGGAAACCACTCTGAAGGAGAAAAAACAGCAAGCCGAGGAGGAGAAGCAGAGATGGGAAGCCCTGGTTCACTCCGTTCCTGACCTCGTTATTTCCATTGATACTCTTGGAAGAATCGTTACCTGGAATCCGGGTGCGGAGAGATTGGCCGGCTGGAGTAAGGCCGAAGTTCAGGGAAGACACTACAACGACAAGTTGAGACTCCACACAAAGGACGGAAAGCCCTTTACATTTGATCTGAGCCAGGAATCCCTTTCCATCACCTCGGAAGAGATTTATGTTCGGGCGCGCCATGGAAAGGAAATTCCGGTCATCTGCAGCGCGTCGTCCCTTGTGCATGCGCCAAAAGAGCCGCCTGTCGAACCCAATGGGCAAGCAAAGTCCGACGAAAATGATGCGCCTGCCGTTCAGGCGCCAAAGGAAACGTCTGTCAGGGCCGTCTGTGTGCTGAAGGACATTTCGAAACAGAAAGAGATAGATCGCTTGAAGGAGGATTTCCTGGCCATGGTTACCCATGACCTGAAAAGCCCCCTGGCGGCGATCCTTGGCTTTTCCGACCTGATGCTGAATCCGAAAGCCAGCCATGCTCAGGATGCCAATAAGCGGTATGTAGAGGCCATTCAGCGTTCTGCAAGAAACCTCCTCATACTGGTCAACAATATTCTCGAAAGCACCCGACTTGAGGCAGGCCAGCTTGCTTACAATATGGAAGACTGGAATCTCGCCCCCCTCTTTTCAGAGGTCGCTGAACTTTTCAAACCCATGCTGGATCCCAAGCAGCTGAGATTGGAAGCGGAAGTTCCGCGCCAGCTCTCCGTGAGGGCAGACAGAGAGAAGATTCGCGAGGTTCTTACGAATCTCGTTTCCAATGCCATTCGCTTCACACCCGAGAGAGGCACGATTCGCATGGAGGGAGTAAGGGAGGACAGCAAGGTCCGTGTCACCGTGTCCGATACAGGAAAAGGTCTTTTCATCGTGAAGCGCCTTCTGGAGGGTCATAAGTCCACAATTACGGTGAACAGCGGACCCTCTGAGGGTACGACGTTTTGTTTTTTTCTGGAGCGAGCCGGGGTGGCGGCACGGGAGGGACAACTCGATCTTTTTGCCGGCTCTTCGCGGACACACCGCGATTTACAGGTCCCAAACGCTGCTCCGTCAGTCGCAAGGGGCAGGATTCTGGTAGTCGAGGACAATCGGGATGTCTCGAATCTGATCAGAATACACCTGGAGCAGGAGGGCTTCTCCGTCATTCAAGCCTTTACGGGAAGAGAGGGCATCGCCCTGGCCCAAAAGGAGAATGTGGACCTCATCACATTGGACTACAGGCTTCCCGATATCTCGGGTGAGACCGTCGCTGCGCGCCTGCGCTCCGGTCGGTCAACCAGACATATTCCACTACTGGCCATAAGTGGGACCAAAGGAGTCGGGCGCTGTGATTTTGCGGATGGAGAGATCACCAAACCTGTGAGCCCTCAAGAACTCCTGGATAAAGTTTCACTCTTGCTTGACTCTCGCGATCAGAAAGGGGAGAAAGCAGTGATCGGGGTAAAGAGTGGGAGGTGAACCGGTGAATCGCCCAAAGATTCTCGTGATTGATGATGAATTGGATCATGTGACCATTCTGGTCGCCAGCCTGGAATTGGAGGGCTTCGATGCGTTTGCCGCTTCAAATGGAGAGGAAGCCCTGGAGAAGATTCGAACAACTGTGCCTGATCTGATCATCCTCGACCTGTTCATGCCCGGATTGGACGGCGAAGCTTTCCTTAATGTTCTGAAGAGCGACGGACGTCTGAACCGGATTCCAGTCATAATATACACTGCCGCGAAGACGACAAGGAAAGACAGAGAAGAGGGTTTGGCCCGGGGCGCGCAGGAATACCTTTTCAAAGGCGTGCCGGATGTCGGCCCCCCTGAGGTTGTGGACGCGGTCGCGCGAATTCTCGCCCAGAAGCCTCCCCACAGCTCTGGATTTGCAACCAGGACCCTCCATGGGTCTTTTGATCGAGTATTTGAAGACGATTTCCTTTCCGAGGCGGACCGGCTCGGAGGGAAATCGCCGTATCTGCGAATGGATCGAAAGGGAGTGTCAGGGACTCGGACTGGTGCCCGAGATTCAGGATTTTCCCGCAAGCCTGTTTGCCGTCAGGGCACTTACCCTTGCCTTCTCTCTTCTTATTTTCCTCTTGTCTGCAGGGGCACTGGCCGCCCTGTATCGTTTGCAGTGGGAAGTCGCCGCCCTCTTCTCCCTGACCGCGGCAGCCATGCCCCTCGCTTCCTCCTTTTGGAGTCTCCTTCTGGAGCGGTTTCTTACTGATTTCGGACACGGGCGCACCCTCTCCCGGAACCTGTTGGTTCGCATCCCGGGAAATCCCGGGGGCCGAACAGTCATCGTGATGGCGCACCATGACTCCAAATCTCAGAGGATTCCGCTCACAGCCAGGGTCATTGTGTCAACCTGTGCTCTCCTGTGGCTCATTTTTTTTTGCTTCATCCTTTTCATGCAGATTCTGCTGCGATCCTTTGCCGCAGAAAGCCTCACGGCTCTCGGGTGGGCGACGCTCCTGGCAGCCGCCTTACTAGTTTTCGGCGCCCTTCTCTTCGATGAGGGGAACCGCTCGCCGGGGGCCATGGACAACGGCACAGGGGTGGCTGTCCTCCTCGGCCTCGCCCGGCGCCTGGCCCAAAACCCGCCTTCCTCCAATGTCTGGCTGGTGGCGACCGGGGCGGAAGAAGAAGGTTTGCAGGGAAGCATTCATTTCGCCCGCAAGTATGCCTCAGGGCTTCCCAGGGAAAGGACCCTTGTCTTGAATCTTGATATGGTTGGAGGAAGCGGCGCGATCCTGATTCTGGACCGTCAGGGGATCCCTCCGAAAGGGACGGGACAGGCTCTGGCCCGAGAATTGGAACGCCTGTGCCGCGACAAGGGAATCGGCTGCTCCCGCATATGGCTCGCCCTCGGCGCAGGGGCGGATCACCTCCCCTTTGGCGTCAGGGGCTATGAGAGTGTCACGATCTCAAGGGGAAAATTGCTCACGGATTTTCGCACCATTCATTCGACCCGGGACACCTGGGAAAGAGTGGATGAGAAGAGCATGGAAGAGG
>JACPDT010000312.1 GCA_016183865.1 Armatimonadota bacterium
GAGGTCCCTGGTCTTGCCCTTGTTCTTCGGCCCGTCTTCCAGGAATGCCATGACCTTCACATCTGTCTTCAGGTCTCCGAGAATCCTCAGAGTCTGAGGAGAAAGGCTGTGGATCTTCCGTTCCGTCACATCCCAGCGCTTGTGGTATTTGGATAACAGAATATTGCCGAAAATGAGGCAAGCCAGCACGGACAGCGACAGAACCAGAGCGTTGGCGCCGTATGCGGCAGTCTTCCTGGTCGCCTGAATTGCTATTTCCCTGGGACCGACCGGATCCAATTGGGCATCCTCCTTATTGTTTCCACTTTCTTGATTCCAGTAGTTGGTGTGTGATAAAAAGCCAGAAGAACGTGAAAGAAAGGTAAAAAGCGAGATCGAAGGTGTCAATCACGCCCTTTGAAAAGCCCTGATAGTGTTGAAAAAGGGAAAGGGAGGAAAGGGCGCTCCCCACCTTTGGCGGCACAGCCCCTGAAATCCATTCCAGAATCCAAAGGAACAGGAGCATCCCGAAACCGAGAAAAGCGGATATGACAGGGCTCCCGCCGACGTAAGAAGCAAAAGTGCCCACTGCAAGAAAAGCAAAGACGGCGAGGAGAAAACCCAGATATTGAGCCATCAAGGTTCCCCAGTCCAGTTTTCCGAATTTCATGATAATAAAAGGATATAGGAGAGTCAATGCGGCCATGATCGCAAAAAAAGAGCAGGCAGCGAGATATTTCCCCAATACGATCTCCCACTCCCTCAGGGGGGATGTGAGAAGAAGCTCCAGGGTGCCTGACTGCTTCTCTTCGGCGAAAAGTCGCATGGTGATGACAGGAGTCAAAAGAATGGACACTATGATCAGGTTTCCCAATATGTACTGAAAGTTAGGCTCCTGGACACGACTGATGATCGCCATAAAGAGGAATGCCGCCAGGAAAAGAAAGATGGACATGAGCACATAAGCAGTGGGGGAAAGAAAATAGGATCCAAGCTCCCTGCGAAAAACGGCAAAGGCTTTCGTCATTTCAGTCCATTCCTCCCGTATCCGTCCGGTCCTTCTCAGCCAAATCTGCCTGGACCTCGGGGGCTTTCTCCGAGCTGCCTGCTTCGACGTCGGAAACCTTGTCCGATTCCGATGCCGTCAGTTTCAAGAACACCTCTTCAAGACTCATCGCCACTTTTCTGAGCTCCAGAATGGGCCATCCCTTATCGGCCATCGCAAAAAAAACACTCTCCCGAATGTCGGCATCATGAGGGACATCAATCAGGAGTCTCGGGTGCTTCCCGTTCGGCTCTGCAGATATCCCCTTGATCCCTGGGATCCTCCGGAGCTCTCCGATAACCTCATCCCTGGGTCCCTTGACCTCAACCAGAACGCGATCCGCCCCGGCCAGCCTTCGTGACAGAGACTTCTGGGAATCCACGGCCACGCTCTTCCCTTCGTTGATGACGATGATACGCGGGCACAGGGCGCTTGCTTCGGAAAGAATGTGCGTGGAAAGGATGACCGTATGCGACTGGCCCAGGCTCTTGATCAGCTCACGGATCTCGATGATCTGCTTTGGGTCCAGGCCGACCGTAGGCTCATCCAGGATGAGAAGATCCGGATCATGGACCAGGGCCTGGGCAATGCCGACCCTTTGCCTGTACCCCTTGGAAAGATGCCCGATCAGCCGTCCCCGAACCTCCTTCAAGGCTGCCTTCTCCAGAGCCTGCTCAACAGCCTGGGCCCGCTTTCCGGCAGGTACGTCCCGAATCTCGCAGGCGAATTCCAGGACGGATTCTACCACCATATCATTATATAGCGGAGGATTTTCAGGGAGGTAGCCGATCTTTCTCTTGACTTTCAGGGGCTCCTCTGAGACATCCAGGCCATCCACCAGAACCGTGCCGCTGGTGGGGGCCAGAAAACCGGTTATGATTCTCATGGTGGTAGTCTTACCGGCCGCGTTGGGGCCCAGGAAACCCAGGACTTCATTGCGCTCCACGGAAAAATTCAGGTCCTTTATCGCCCATCTTGAGCCATATTTCTTGGACAGATGCTGCACTTCAATCAAATGTCATACCTCGTCTCATGTCGCTACCTCTCATCTTCCCTTAACGGTTCCTGACGGCCGCCGTCTGCTCCCTGAGCTGTGTGAAAATCTCGAGATAATCCTTCAGATTTCGGGTGCACAGAAAATTCTCAAGGACGTGTTTTCTTCCGGCACGACCCATTTCCTCCTTCTCTTTCGGGTGCTCAAGAAGGTAGAGAATCCTTTCGGCACAGGGTGCCACTCCTTCCACCAGGAACCCCGTCCTGCCGTCCAGTACCTGGAGAGGGATTCCCCCGGCTTTGCCTGCAACCACAGGCTTCCCTTTCCAGAGGGCCTCCGCCACAACCAGGCCGAAACCCTCGCGAGTGGATTTTTGTATTACAACTTCGGCCAGGACCTGGAAGGCATTCACCTCCAGATTTCCGCATCCCTTCACATTGTGCAGCAGATGCACATCCCGATCCTCTCCAACGTGGCGAGCAGTTCTTTCGAAATAGTCCCATCCCTCGGGATCGTCACTGGCCATGGAGCCGAGAAGAACAAGCTGAACCTCAGGCCTCTTCTTCTTCACAATGCGGTACGCATCCACAACTCCAAGAGGGTCCTTCCAGGGGTCGAATCTCGAAACTTGAAGAAGAATGGGCCTCTTTGAATCCAGCCCGAATCCCTCCACAATCCTGACGGCTTCGTCCCTGGAAACCGCATCATTCTTCACGGTCATCGGGTCAATGCAGGGAGGCATGGTTTTCACGAGCCCGAGCCTGAGGTCTCTCGGGACGAATTGGGGAAGAGTGAAAATTGCGGCATCGAACTGCTCCACGATAGGGTCTAGGAACTGCCAGTATGTATCATTTGCCGTAGTCAGGTCAATGTGACACCTCCAGACCCACCGGGCCCCTCCCTTGCTCAGATATCGAATCATCCCTGCGGGCTGGGAATCGTGAATGACCACAAAGTCCCACTCCCCTGAGAAGTGCTCGGCATTGAGCCGGCAGATCCGAAGATACGTCTCTCTTGCCTTTTCATCCAGGGAAAGAGGCATCCCCTGCAGGGCATTGTGAAAGGCCTTTGTGACCGTGAAAAACTCCGGTTCCCCTGAGATGACTTTCCAGTGCGCATCGAGGCCCACGTCCCTCATCAAAGGGACGAGAGTGTAAAGAATTTCGGCGACACCCCCGCCATAGGAAGTGGAATTGATGTGCAAAACTCTCGATCCGGCGAGTTTTCCGGCGAGGCTCTTAAGCTCCCTTACCACATCGTCTCCCACAATGGGGGCAAAATCGGAAAGTCCCTTTTGGGGAACGGTCACCTCAGAAAGCATGCCCACACCTCCTGGAGCAGTTTGAAGTCAGGGTTCGCGGAAAAGAGGGGATCTCCTCTCAAAAAAAGAGTCCAAGAACGCGGTGGGTCACACCACCCACGAGGAAGGCATACACCATGACGAAACCGCTGATGAGCAGGGCAATCTTCGTTCCGTACTCCTTGAGGATGATGAAGAAATTCGCCACACAGGGGACGAAAAGAGTTATGGTCACAAGACTCACGATGACCTGATGAGGATTCATGAGACCCTTATTCGCCAGGTCGAAAAGACCGGCGGCGCCGTAGTCTCTGCGTAGAAAGCCCAGGAGAAAGGCCGCGGTGCTCTGGATGGGAAGTCCCAGGAAATCTGAAATCAGAGGACGGGCGAGGCGCTCCAGGACCAGAAGGGCCCCGGTTCGATCCAGAACAAAAAGCAGCAAAGTGCCCAACAGAAAAAGAGGAACCGCCTCTACAAGGAACCATCGGACTCTTGAGACGGTCTTCACCCATATGTTCCCAAAACGAGGGAGGCGCAATGGAGGAATCTCCAGAAGAAAGGCCGACCTCTTCCCCGGGATCACGTGCGAGGCCGCGCGACCTACGATAAAAACCTGGGCCGCCACAATCAGCATCACCGTGACCAATGCCCACCAGGAAACACGTGTGGCCATTCCCATGACCACCCCCAACTGAGCGGAACAGGGAACACCCAGTGTGATCAGCAACGTGGCCAGAATGCGCTCTTTTCGGCTTTCCAGGATCCGGGTCGTCAGGCAAGCCATGGTCCCGCAGCCGAACCCCAAGAGGACGGGAAGGACTGCTTTACCCGTCAAACCAATCATCCTGAAAACGCGATCGGCGAGAATGGTAAGGCGCGGAAGATAGCCGGAATCCTCCAGAAAACCGAAGGTGAGAATAAATGTGGTCATGACGGGCAAGACAATGGCAATGGCATACGTCAGCCCCATTGAAATCAATCCATAAGGGCCTACCAGCATGTCCCGAACCAGAGTCCAGGAAAAAACCTGCGCAACGAGCCAACGAAAATACCAGTTCAGACCCGCCCACGGAACCTTGAGAAGTTTGTGCCCGAAAAGGGAAAAAGAAATCCCTTCCCCCATCTCCGTGGGACTGCCGAAGATCGTATTTTCCACGAAATCCACGAGAGTCCCGGCCCCGAACTGTCCCACGAAAAGAAATACGAGAAAAAGAACTCCAAGAAGTATCGGGACGCCCGAGAGGGGACGCATCGTCATCCGGCTGAATCGCTCAAGAGCTGGGACCTCGGGCGCCTTCTCCCTTGACATGACTTGCTCCGCCAGGGCCCTGGCCTGCCGCTCTTTTTCCTCAAAAAGCACGGAGCGGATGGGCCTCGCATAATACTCCCCCGCCCGGGCGACGATCCTGCCGATCTCTTCTCGAATTCCTCCACAACCGGTCACGGTCTCAAGATGTTCCCAGAAGCCTTCACCCGCGCCCAGAGCAATCACCGCCAGCCCCCTGCGCCCGGGAGTCTCGGGAGGGAACAAATCTTCCATCTGTGAGATTGCCTCTTCCAGGCGGTCCTCATATCTCACGCAGTAATGGGAAGCCCTGGCTTCCGGAACGGCTTTGCGCAGCCCCCCCACGCCTTCTCCTGTGATGGCCGTTGTCTGAAGGATCGTTATGTCCAGAAGCTCGGCGAGCTTCCGGGCATCCAGGTGGATTCCCCTCTCCCTGGCCTCATCGCTCATGTTGAGGGCCAGAATCAAAGGAAAGCCCATCTCGGTCAACTGCAGTGTCAAGAGAAGCCCCCTGCGGAGGTTCTTGGCGTCAGCTACCTGGACCACACAGGAAAATCTCGTTGTCAGGAGCACGTCAAGAGTCACCCGCTCCTCTTCCGATTCGGGGAAAAGGCTGCGCGTGCCGGGGGTGTCGAGAACGGTCCAGAGCCTCCCATCGAAGTGTCCGTTCCCTTTGGAGAGGTCCACAGTGGTTCCCGGATAATTGGAGACCGCCACATAGCTTCCTGTGAGGCGGTTAAAGAGCATACTTTTCCCGACATTGGGGTTGCCCACAAGAATCAAAGAGTCGTGCCCGTCAACAGTACCGATGCTTCCTTGGCGCACTGCAAGCCCTCCATCTGCTGCTTCGTCACAGGGGACGCCTGCCGATGAACTTGACTATCGTTTTCAGCGGCAAAGCAAAAAAACTATCTGCATTTCTCGCAAATTCCAAAAATCTCCATGCGATGATCCTGAATAGCAAAATTGTACCTCTTTGCGACCTGGTCCTGCAGGGCTTCTATTCCCGGCTCCACAAATTCCGTAGCTTGCCCGCATCTCACGCAGATAATATGGTCATGATGGGGATGGTTGTAGCTGTGCTCAAACCTTGTTAAGCCGTCCCTGAGCCTTGTCTCTCTCGCCAGGCTGCACCCGCAGAGAAGCTTCAGTGTCCTGTAAACTGTGGAGAACCCGATCCTGGGGTGCTTTTTCCTGATCAGGTGATACAGATCCTCTGCACTCAAATGCTCTTCGCTCCTCAGGAATGACTCCAGAATCGCGTCTCTCTGATCCGTGTGTTTCAAGCCGTGAGAATGGAGATACTGGCGAAAAATTTCCTTTTCCTTGACCAAGGCAAGACTCCTGATACCCTTGTGTTCAGTCACATATTCGGTTTCTTTGATTTTTTTCCTTTCTGACGGAGGCTGCTGGGGGAGGAGGTGAGAGGGTATGGGGGAGAGGGCTGGAATAGGGCAACCATGACCATCAAGGAACTGCTCGCCAATGCCTCGGTCATGCTCGACTCTCTCCCTGCAGAAGAGAGATCCCCCATGGTCCTCTCCATTGCGTCCCAGGTATGCAAGAAGACCATTGAAACTCTTTACGCGCACCCGAATGAGCCCGTCACTCAGGAACAATGGCGCCGAATCCGGAGAGGGGTCAGAGAAATAAGTCAGGGAAAGCCCCTGGCTTATGTCCTGGGGGTCCAGCCCTTTTTGGGGCTCCCCCTATATGTCTCAAAAGATGTGCTGATTCCGAGACCTGAGACGGAGATCCTTGCGGAAAAAGCGATCACCCTCGTAAGGGGAAGAGCGTGTCCCCTGACTGTTGTGGATGTGGGGACCGGCAGCGGTTGTATCATCCTGGCCATCGCAAAAGCGATCAAGGACGACCCAAAGCTCGCAGGGTCCGCCCTCTTTGCCGTTGACGCATCTGCAAGGGCCCTTCAAATCGCGCGAAAAAATGCGCGTTTCCTGGAGCTTTCGGAGAGAATCCGTTTCCTGAAAGGAAACCTCCTCGAACCGATCACGACTCCGGTGGATCTTCTTGTCAGCAACCCGCCTTATGTAGGGGAAAGGGAAATCCCCTTCCTCCCGCCCGCCCTTCTCGCCTATGAGCCGAAAGAGGCGCTGATTGCCGGCCCGGAAGGACATGAAGTCCTGGAGGTCCTGCTCAGGCAAGCCGGCTACCACCTCGCCCCCGATGGCGTCGGTTTGATCGAAATCGGCTACCGGCAGGGAGAAACAGCCATCAAGCTCGCCCGAGCCCACTTCCCCGATGGGACGATCTCAATCGCCAAAGACCTGTCGGGAAACGATCGGATTCTGGAGTTGCGCCGCTGACAAGCTGTCACCCCAGACCCCTGGCCCCCGAGCAATCATCAAGGAGGATTGATCTTCTATGTCAAATAATGTATTGTTCCATCAGTCACTATTGAATTTGACGAGCGGCAACACAGTAGCTGGGAGGGAGAAGCATTGCCGGACTTTAGCCGAGGTCCACTCTTTTTTCGGGAAGTCACAGATCCCAAAGATCTGACTGAGATTTTCAAATTGAGATATTTATTCAACATCAGAGTGGGCTATATCGAAAAATCGTCGGACGGCAAAGAGATGGAGTCAGATAGTTACGATGACCTTTCCACCCATCTTGGCGCCTATGACGAAAGGGGTGGGCTGGTCGGGACCCTGAGAATCATTCACCCATCATCTCATGGCTTTCCGATGGAGAAAACTTTCAAGATTGTTCTTCCCCCGGGCCGCAGAGAGAAGAAATTGTGCGAAATCTCCCGGCTAAATGTACGTTCCAGGATCGGCTACCCGGAACATCGTGCCACATTAGGCCTGATAAGAACGGCAAAAGATGTGTGTCTGTCCCAGTGCCTGACACATTGTTGTTTCGCGGTGGACGCAAGGGTTTGGGAAATGTATGAAAGGCTGCGATTCGGTTTCACAAGGATGGGCGCCACACGGCCCTACATGGGTTCACCGACCGTTCCTGCATTTGTGAAAGTGCATGGCTGGCTGAGATACCTGAGGAAAACCCA
>JACPDT010000313.1 GCA_016183865.1 Armatimonadota bacterium
CTGACTCCTGACTCCTGACTACTTCTTTATATGGATCTGGATGAAATAGACCGGATTGACGGCCCTGCCGTTTTTCCGCACCTCGAAATGAAGATGAGGGCCGGTGGATCTTCCCGTGCATCCCACGATTCCGATGATCTGTCCTTTTTCGACCGATTCCCCCAATCCGACGAAATTCTCCTCATTATGAGCATAACGTGTCACAAGACCCTCTGAATGTGTAATCTCCACGATGTTTCCGTATCCGGGCAGCTTCCCGGAGAAGGTGACCGTTCCTGACTGGGATGCCTGGATCATTGTTCCCGTCGGTGCAGCGAGGTCAATTCCCTGATGCATCCGCCCCCAGCGGGGTCCGAAATGAGAGGTAAGTGTGCCGTTCAAAGGCCGCAGCATGGCGGGCTTCGCTTTTTTCTTCTTGGGAGAGTCTGGAAAATCGCTTGCAAGCAGCCAATCCATTTCCTGGATTCTCACCGGAGCCGCATCAGAGCTTGCCTGGGTATGCTCATCTCCGAATGTTTGAGTCTCATAGGTGATAGGCGAAGGCTCGCCCGCGAAAGCGAGAGAAGGGAGAACCGCCAGCAGGCATAAAAGAACAAGGATTACCTTCATACAAACCCCCCTGGTATTCCATGGCCGGCCACCGAGATTATCGAGAAACAAAAGTTCCGGAGCCGAATCGTCCGGAACCTTTGCTGCATCGCTGAAGAAGTCTTTCTGTCTCACTCTTATTATACGACACAAAGGGCCGTAAATCAATAGTTCTGTTGAGCCAATTTTTCGCTACGACTAAAGGCTTACGATTATTGGTCTCCCTCCGAGGAAACGTCGTCTATCGCCCTGTTGGCAAGGCGATCTGCGTTTCGATTCCTCTCCCTGGGGACGTGCGTGACCTCCACCCTTGCGAACTCGTTGGAGAGCTTTTTGACTGTGCGGTACAGAGATATCAAAGCTTCGTGCTTGACGCGATACACGCCGTTGAATTGCTTCACAACCAGCTCGCTGTCCGAAAAAACCTGAAGCCTCTTTGCCCCGAGGTTTCTTGCCTCCTCAAGGGCCCGCTGAAAGCCCCGATACTCCGCCTGATTATTGGTCAGGATGCCGAGGTAGTCGTTGAACTCGTGGAGGAGGTTTCCTGAGTCGTCATAGACCACCACCCCAATACCTGACGGGCCGGGGTTGCCTCTGGCGGCGCCGTCAAAGTATATCTGCAGGTCCTCGGGCATAAGCACGCTTCCTACTTTCTTGTGAGTGATCGGATGAAATTCACGAGATGAAAGCGATCCTCGGCAGTCAGGCGGTCATAAAAGGAAGGCATGCTGCTCGGGCCTATGGTGATTCTCCAGAAGAGCTCCCCATCCACCTTCTGCTGTGTCACGGGATCGGTGAGGTCGGCGGGAATCGGCTGAAACTCATCCGCCACAGGTCCGTCCCCTTTCCCCTTCACCCCATGACACAGGACACAGAGCTCCCCAAAGATCTCACGACCCCTTTGAACGGACCGGGCCGAATAGGGAACAGGATTCTTCATCCTCATGACTGCGGTCGGAACGATGACATCTTTTTTGTCCAGTTCCCTGACCTGCTCGGGAATGGCGTAACCGAGCACGGTGCCGTAAAGATGTTTCCTTTCATCCAGGCCGGGCATGGTCACTGTCCCCCTGGGCTGGGCCACCCCTTCCCTTGCCGTGCTCTTGATGACGGGCTGGGTCCTCATTCTGACGGTGCATCCGGGAAAGGCGAGGAGAAACAGCACGAGAAATGCCAGGGTTGCAACCGACCTGGCCCCTCTTTGCCTGAGGATTCCTGCGGCCCGCTCCGCCTCCTCACTCTCTACGACGAGCGCCACATGGCCCTCCGCGACCGGCAGATCTTCCTCCCTGGGGGGACACATCTTCCGGTATCGGCGGGTCTCAATGAAAAAGAAGGTAAGAGTCGTGATGAGACCTGTCAGCATGGCGCATTCATAGACAATAATGACATCAATGGGGAGCGAGACAAGAGGATGGCCCCCTGTGAAAATCTTGAAATCGAGCTGACTTCCCGCTGCAAGGGCAAATCCGCCGATGGCGCCGCAGATCCAGAAAAAGCGCACCCAGTTCCGCATCCTCATGGGATGGCTTCGGTGGGGAGGAATCGCCTCCTCAGGGAGAGGGCAGGGAGACCTGATCTCTATGTCCTGAGAAGGAATCCCTTCATCGAGCAGAGCCCTGTGGGCCGCCAATGCCTCGTCAGGTTCCGCAAATTCAGCGCAAATTCGTCCCATCTTATTCACCTGATTTGAAGTAATAAACTTTCTTGCCCGCGATCTCCCTCACGGTCTGACGAATCTTCGTTTCCGCCAGCTCCCAGATGGGAAGGATCGGGAAAGCCCGTATGAAGAGCATGTAACCCAGGGTCACACCCGCGAAGGTTGCGGCAACAATGCTGATTTCCGTAAAGCTTGGAACATAGACCGTCACGTTTCTCGCAAGGGGATTGTAGACCTGAGTGCCGCAGAATACGATGAGCACCCTTTCAATATACATTCCCACATTGACGCCGATGGAGAGGAGGAACATGGGAACCGTGCTCATTCGAAAGCCCTTGAAGGAGAGGCACGCAATGGGAAGGACGAAATTGGTGAGAAACATGAGCCAGAAAAGGACGGAATAAGGGTGTGAAAAAGCAAGGTACCGAAAATAGGCCATCTTGTCGGGCTCATTGGAATAATAGCCCGGAAGAAAATCGTTGAAGAAAAGATAGGCCCAGGCAAGTCCCAGAGCGAGAAAAACCCGCCCGAGCATGTCGTAATGAATCGGTGTGATGAGATCCTTGAACCCGCATCTCCATTTCAGGAGGGTCATCACGGTAAATACGGCCGCCACCCCTGAATAGAGTGCCCCCACAAAGAAGTACGGCCCGAAGACCTCGGAATGCCAGCCTGGAACAAGCTGCATGGCAAAATCCCAGGATACGATCGTATGGACCGAGATCACCACAGGCAGAATGAGGACACTGAAAAGAGCGGCCGCCTCTTTCACGCGCTTCCACTCTTCGGCGGTCCCGCGCCAACCGAAGCTGAGGATCGTGTAAAGCGTTTTTCTCCAGCCCTTCATGTTGGGGCGGGCGGTCCCCAGATCGGGAATCAGGGTCACATACAGGAAAAGCACACTCCCGATAAAGTAGGTGGAGATGGCGAAGAAGTCCCACATGAGGGGACTCTTGAAATTCGGCCAGATGAGACGGTTGTTCGGGTAAGGAATCAGATAATAGAAAAGCCCGGGTCTCCCCATATGGATAAAGGGAAAGGAGGCGGCGGCAGGGAGCGTAAAAAGGGTGATCACCTCGGCAATGCGCGTAATGGAGGATTTCCATTCAGCCCCGGTGATTCTGAGGATTGCGGAGATGAGCGCCCCTGCATGGGCCACCCCGATCCAGAAAACGAAGGTGGCGATATAGATACCCCAGTAAACCGGCATGGTCAGTCCGGTGACACCCAGACCCACGAAGGATTGTCGGAAGAACTGGAAAACCCCGTGGAGCACAATGGCCGCCAGTATGATCATAAGCAGCAGTGTCGCCATTTTCGGCCTGGGTCCCAGGACTGTTGTCATAACCTCGTCATAGATCTGTTTTATGGAAAGATCAGGCGCCTTGAAAGACATGGCTAGATGATTTCCTTTCTTCTGTCTGCCTTCAAGTACACGATCCTGGGCTCTGTTCCCAGATCTTCAAGGACCCGGACAGCCCTTGGAGACCTTGCTGTCTTCGAAACTGCGCTATGGGGATCATGAAAATCTCCGAAAACAAGCGCACTCGTGGGACAGGACTGGACGCAGGCGGGACGCAGCTCCCCGTCTCTCAGCGGTTTGCCCCTCAGCCTGGCATCAAGCTCCGCCCTCCGAATCCGCTGGACGCAAAAGGTGCACTTTTCCATCACCCCTGTGTCCCTTGCGGTGACATCGGGATTCAGTTGCTGCTCCAGCGGCTGGGGCCACCGGGGGGAGAAGAAATTGAAGACCCGCACATGATAAGGACAGTTGTTGGCGCAAAAACGGGTGCCCACACAGCGGTTGTAAATCTGCGCATTGAGCCCATCATGGCTGTGGTGGGAAGCATAGACAGGGCAGACCGATTCACAGGGGGCCTTCTCGCAGTGCTGGCAGAGCATGGGTATGAACTCAGCCGTCACGTCAGGGTATTCCCCTTTCCAGAAGCGGTCTACATGGATCCAGTCCAGGATGCGCCCGCGATTGACCTCTTGCTCTCCTACAACAGGGACATTGTTCTCGGACCGGCAGGCCAGAACACACGCCTTGCAGCCGGTGCAGCGATCCACATCCGCCACCATGCCCCATCGGGGCCCCTTTTCCTTCTCTTTCACGCTCATTCGGGCAGCACCCTCCTCTCCAGGAGGCTGACTCTATGGTCCATTGTGGACATTCTCTGTTTTTTTCCGGTTTTCTCGATCCTGACCCGGGTGGAGATCCAGGCCGGCTCCCCTGTCCCTTCCTGCCACTGGGACTTCAAGAGGGTCAAGGGGTTGGCCCCCCGTTGCGCGTATCGCCCATAAGAAGTATGGCCCTGCCCCACAGGAACCGCGATGCAATCAGGGTGAATGCCCGGGCTCGGGAAGGCAGGGGCCTCAATGGAGCCTGCCTCCGATACGATGCGGACGACATCCCCACGCTCAATTCCCGATTCCTCCGCCACAGAGTCGTGAAGCTCCACCCAATGGGTCCAAAGTGTTGTCACCATGGGATCGGGAAGCTCCTGCATCCAGGGACGATTCGCCAAAGAACCGTCTCCCAGGGTCAGTGAAGGATAAGGAATCAAGACCTTGCCCTCTCCGGAAAAAGCAGCCTTTCGGGCCTCCTTGAAAGAGACGGCAGGAAGCCCGTCCCATGGGTTGAGACCCTTTGGAAGCCTTTTCCTGAGGGGCACAGGGGGAGGAGGATAAAGAGGCGCAACGCCATAATGCTCCCAATCGAGGGGTGCTTCATCCCAAAGTCCCCCTCGGGTCAAAGCTGTTTCCCATTCCAATGTCGTGAATCGGGATCGCAGGAGATCATACAGGCTCTTCCCCTTGAGAATCGCCTGTCCGCTGATTGCGGAAAGAAGGATCTCCGCAAGGCTCTTTCCGCCGGAGCGCTCCATTACAACAGGTTGTCTCAAACAATAAAGGCCGCCTCCTTGCGATAAGACGATTCTCTGGTCTCCCCACTCTTCCAGCCAGGAAACTGTGGGAAGAACCAGCTCTACCTTCGCGGCGGTCTCGTTCAAACAAGGAGTGAAGGCCGCGCAGGACTCGATCTTCTCCATGGCCTTCTCCATCTCGAGGTCCTTTGGGAGCAAATATAGAGGGTTCGCGCCAAGGAACCATACCGTATGAAAAGCCCCGCGCTTCAAACCATCCAGGGCAGCTCTGCCCGAAATCAGGAGGTTCGAGGGGATCTTCTCCTCTATGGAAAGGGGGACAAGGAGATCGGGCTCGCAGGCATTCACCCGCCCACTGAGAAGCCTGTTGAGCGACTGAATCACCCACTGGGACCAGACGCCATTGGTGCAGGCCGCGGAATCAAACCCGCCGACCACCAGGGGTTTCTCCGCCGCCTCAATCTTTCGGGCAAGCTTACGGATACGCTCCTCCGAAACCCCTGAAACCTGACTGATTGTCTTGAGGGAGACGCGCCCTGCCCATTCGGGCCAGGGGGTCCTCTTTGATTTCGATAAGAGATTGCCCACACCGAGTGCGATCCACCCTTCCGAGCCGGGACGGACAGGAATCCATTGGTCCGAATTGGCGGAAGTGAGGCTGAGCCTTGGAGAAAGAGACAGGAGCAAGACTATGTTCCTTCCCTTTCCCTGCCGGAACTCGCCGTATGCCCAGTTGTCCCGGACCGGGGAGCATCCAGCGCCGAGGAAATCGCCTCCAAAATTGACGACAAAATCTGAGTCTTGAAGTGAAAGATCGGGAAGATTCGCGTGGCCTGTCAGGGCTTTCATCGCAGCTCGCTCCGATTGAAGGCCGGGAAAATCCAGGACCCAGATGCGGGCGCCGACCTTCTGCGCAATGGCTGCAACCAGGGCGCCTGTGGTCCCACGGAGGGGGCCTGTGACCCATAGGGTGGCGCCAGGTTTCTCCATCCCCTTTTGCAACTGCTTCCCAAGAAGGGTGACTGCCTCCTTCCAGTCTTTGAGGGGCGCCAATTTATCCCCCTGGCGCCCGAGTGGACCGGGCAGTCGGTCAGGATTGTACAGATCCTGGAGCGCGGAGTGTCCCTGAGAACAGACCTTGCCACGACTTATGGGGTGTGTCGGGAGACCTTCGATCTTCTTGGCTCTCCCTTCGATGATTTTCACGGCCACACCACAGCCCGCGCCGCAATCGCCGCAGGTCGTGGCAAACCAGCGCGGCTCGCCTGGCAGGCGATACTCCGGCATCTTCAACTGAGAGACCAGAGCCGACTGAACGGGAAGGCCGCACCCTCCCAGGGCAACTCCTGTTCCCGCGATGGCTGAAAGCTTCAGGCTGATCTCAAGAAACTCTCTCCTGGTAAGCTCCATGACTTCCCCTCATCTGTGGCAAATCGTGCAATCGTCAGGGGCCTTATTCTCCCTGTGACAACTCACGCATTTGCCCATATTGAGATCCACTTCTCTTCTCACAACATCCATGTGGGTCAGATCCCCGTGACAGGTCTTGCACTCGATTCCTTTGGAAACGTGCGCCCTGTGGCTGAAATGGACGTGCTGCGGCAGATTGTACACCTTGAACCACTCGATGGGGGTCCCTTTGTCCCAGTGCTCTTGTATCTTCTGCACTTCCGGACTGTCAGGTCTAACCACCTGATGGCATTGCATACAATCCTTGACGGACGGAACCCCGGCCATGTCCCCCTTAAGTACTCCCGTGTGACAGAAGACGCAACTGATCTGCCTCACACCGGCGT
This sequence comes from Armatimonadota bacterium, assembly GCA_016183865.1. Taxonomy (GTDB): domain Bacteria; phylum Vulcanimicrobiota; class JACPDT01; order JACPDT01; family JACPDT01; genus JACPDT01. Next base: position 6,933 of record JACPDT010000313.1, read on the forward strand.
GGCGGGCGTGGCTGAACGCGATAGGCTGAGCCTTGACCCTGGCCAGCCACATGGGCAGAAAGAAACTGAAGACGACAAGAAAGCAGAAGAGCCCCAGTGCCGTGATCTTTATTCTTTTCCACAAAATTTCTTCAGGTGCTTCCATATTTTGGCCCTTCTCATTTCAAGATGCCAACAGGGTCAAGTATGACATTCAGAATACGACCCCCGGAGGCAAAAATCCTCCCCCCCACGACGCGCACGGCAGGTGCATTGCGCATCAAGGACGTATGCAACAACGCTCACTGGAAAGCATCACAAAAGTGACAGACCGTCATTGTCATTTCCAACATAGTACCTCAAGTCCAAAACAAAAGAAATGACGAAAATCACTGCCATGTTGTAAATGTTGGCGGAGTCCAAAAAAAGATGAGTCCCCCGTGGGCTATGGTGCTAGCTTTGTGCCTGTTGCGATCCAGGGGCTGTGGGTGACGCTGGAGGCGTCATTCGGTCGGTCTTCTTTCGAAACGAGACCGGCCACGGGCGGGGAGAGAGACAAGCTCCTTGCAGAGCCCGTCAAGTTTCGTCTGGTCGGAGCGACTGGACTTGAACCAGCGACCCCTAGCCCCCCATGCTAGTGCTCTACCAATCTGAGCTACGCCCCGAACCTTTTGCATTTTACCACACACGGAACGTTCCGTCAAGTGCTCGATGTCGCCCTGAATCCACCGCCTGTTTCCCGAGGGCTTATTCCTCCCCCGTGAGGGGTTCGAATCCCTCTTTCTACGCTAGGCTTTCTTGGCGGCAGAATCGAAGGGTGACGGCAAGTGAAGTTGCGGTCACTCACGCGGATTCGAACGGGCAGTGAGCGCCGACCGAAGAGGGAGGAAGAGCGCCCAGGGATGGGCGCGGAAGCGAACTGCCGCGCCTGGAGGCGACGAGTAGGATGGCGAGGAGCCGGAAGCGAGGAGCCGGAAGGGATGTCAGGTGGGGGTGACTGTCTCACACCTGGGACTTTTGTCAAGAAAGAGGCATAATTGTGTGGATTTCTCGCTCATCTTGCGGCGAAGCCCGAACTGTAGAGATGCCAGGGCAACCCCGAGCTTCCTTACTTTAACCACCAGACCGCCGGTCTCTCGCCTTGCGCAAACGGCAGTCGCCAAGAATGTGCTCAGGGCGCCTCCGGATACCCCGCAATAGCCCCCGCTCCACACACGAAGGCATAGCAGCCAAAGCCTCCTCTAAAACACGCAGCACATCCGACTGCGCAGGAACGTTCCCCTCTGCTCCAGTAAAGCTCCATCTCATCCTCGTGCGGTCCAGGCGATCTTTACGGGGAATGGGGTGTTTTCTTGCAAATCTGGCAGGGCGAGCCTATTTCAAAAAAATTTCTTTGCCGAATAATCGGCCCTGTTTTGCCCTGCCTGGTGCTGGGATCGCTGGAGACGCACGCATTTGCCCCCAGGCTTCATCTTTTTGACCCAGGGAGGCTTTTTTCTCCAAATTTGATTTCAAAGGCCCTTACAGAGCATCCTGGCATGCGGCAAAAAGACCATAACCACGCCGTTTTCTCAGGGTGGGCGATTTGACTTTAGGGCAGAAATCCCTTATAATAACAGTATGAGAATTGAAACTGAAGAGGCTGTGTTTCTGCGATGACCGGCTTGAGCCTCATCAATGATACGATCATCGCCAGAAGCCTTGAGGACAAAGGCAGATCGTATTTGGATCCAGCGATGTTCGTCATTCAGGGAAATCCCGCGTCGCAGAATGGGGCACGGCGCAACGATGGGGGGCGCGGAACCAGGGAGGATCTGGCGGAGAGGCTGGATATCGAGCTTCGTAGGCTATCTCGGGCTCTGACCATGCTCGATGTCCTTCAGGGAAAACTCCTTTCAGAGATCAAGAAAAAAGGGGGCGAGATTCTCGGTTACACGAGAATCCTCAATTATGCCCGTGAGGAGCTTGGCATCGGGGAGCGCTCTGCTCAGGATCTTCTCAGGATGGAGAGCCTTTTTCCCAAGTTCCCCCTTTTCAAGGCAGCTTACGAAAAAGGCGAGCTTTCCCGCTCAAAGGTGAAACTGCTCTTGCGATACCTGACGCCTGAGGATGAGGGCATGTGGCTCGAAAATGCGACAGGATGGTCTGTAAGGATGCTGGAGGACTGCCTGCGTCTTTACAAGAGCACGCTGTCAGAGCTTCTTGCCTCTCGGGCAACGGGAGAACCGGCCGAAAATGTTTCCGGAGAAGCTCCGGGTGTCATCGCTCCTGCAAATGGGCCTGACGAAACCTCGATTGCGGAAGAGGCCGCTCAGGGGCCGAAAAGTTTGGCCAAAGGAGAAGCGCCCGAAAGTGGCGCCAACGGGAAAACCTCCCAAAAAAAAGCCAGAGAATGGGCCGCTGAGCAGGCCTGCCTCAAGTCTCAGGAACCTGCAACATGCAGTCCTGTCCTCGATGATGAAGATGATGTC